>JAEZFR010000277.1 GCA_023417285.1 Bacillota bacterium | reverse complement strand
TATCTTTTCAATACCAAAGTTAATAAGATTATTAACATATTTATCACAGTATAAGAGATCTAGAAACATTAATGCTCTTTCTGGATTTTCAGAGGTATAAGATATAGCTTGCATTGTATCTAGACAACTTTCAGTGGTTCTGTAGGGGGAGTCAATGTCTATTTTGTTAAATGTTATGCCTGTTTGCTTTGACAAATCATAAGCTTTAGATGGGATTACTTCATCAAAAAAACTAAAAACCTTTCCAGTGTTTATATCTGAACTATCGTATCGGTTAACATTTTTTGATATAAATCCAGACCTATTCCAGGAATTCATCAGCAAAAATAGATTTTTGGCCTGTGGAGTTGAAATATCATTAACAGCAGTTAAACTATTATCTGACTTAAGTACCGATACAGGAATATTATAAAGTTTGGCAAATCTCTCTATAGGCAGTGAGAATAAAACATTTGAAACGGTACCAGTACCATATGGTTTAAATGGAGTTACGCTTTTTTCTTTTGATTTAATAACTTTTAATATAGGTTCTAAATCTTTAAGGTTTTTTACTTTACTCATATTTATATTATATTTAGTAGCGAGCTTTTGATTATAAACTATTCCGTACTGTGTTGTTGTGGTAGTATTTGAAGGGAGTGCATACAGCCTTCCGTTAACACTTGCACCCTTTATTACGGAGGGTCCTAATACCTTTTTTGCATTGGGAGCATAAGTATCCAGCATATCTGTTATATCAACAAAATGACCAGCTCTAGCATTATAAAGATAATCTAATGCCCAACTAGATGTAAAGGTTATATCAAGTGGCACACCAGCTGCAAGCATGGCTGATGACTTAAACTGGAAGTCGTTTCCCCATGACAATATTTTTAAATCAATAGTGGCATTAATCTTGTTTTTTAGATATGTATTGAGTACCTTCATTACAGCTTGGGTATCTTGTGGTTGACCATTACCGATCATGTTCCAGGATAACTTCACAGGAGTGGAAATATCAGGCTTTGTAGTGGCAGCATCAGAGCTTACCGGAACACATAAAGAAACAAAAATAATAATAAATGACAGTATAAGTGCCTTAATACGGTTCATTTTTTTACCTCCAATAGTCTTATGTCTTTTCAGTATAAGAGATTTGATCTTTTTTACATAATAATTATGCTAAATTATAGACTATTTATGAGAAATTTTCAATAATAAGGTAATTATAGGCTTAAGAGGGAATATAATGTGATTAGAATAATCTTGTTTAATATTATCTAAAACATTTTCTAAATTTTAATTTATTTATTCATATTAGTTACTTTTTTTTGCCTTAGGATATCTGATATAATATAATAAATCATGGGTTTTGGGAGGACATAATTATCTAGTACAGCTTACACATAGTACATATTTGAGACAAGGACTAAATTTATGAAGCAAGAAATACCGATTATCGATATTATTATTTCCTTATCAGGTGCTATTGACCTGATAAACCCTAGCATATCAAATCATCACAAAAGGGTAGCTTACCTAGCTTACAACATAGGAAAAGAGATGAATTTTCCAGAGCGAGAATTGATGGATATTGTTCTTGCTGGACTTTTACATGATTGTGGTGCAGTAAACTTTTTTGAGAGAAGTTATGCTTTTGAATTTGAATTTGGGAATAGCATGATACAGAGACATTCTCATGGATATAAGGGTTGGTTTATTCTAAATGATGTTCCTGAATTAGGAAACGCTGCTGAAATCATAAAGTTTCATCACATCTTCTGGAACGAGAAAAATGCACCCCATATGGATAATTACAGCATTCCGAGAGGAAGCCACATTCTGCATATTGCAGACAGAGTAGATATATTGATAAATAGAGAAGAAGAAATACTTAAGCAGAGAACATATATATATAACACTATAAAAGGTAAAAGTGGTGAAATGTTTATGCCTCAGGCTGTTGAGGCACTCCAAGGCATTATGGGGAAGCTGTATATTTGGTTTGATTTAATAAATTCAAATCTTGAGATACTGCTTAAACAAATAATGGCAAATTATAAAGTAAATCTTGACCCATATACCCTTACCAACTACGCGAATATAGCCCATAGAATAATTGATTTTAGAAGCCAGTTCACAGCCACACATTCAATGGGTGTGGCAGCTACAACTAAAGCAATCGCAGCCCTTATGAACTTTAGTGAGGAAGAAACTCAATTGATGTATAGCGCTGGGCTAATGCACGATGTGGGTAAACTATGCATACCTGATAGTATATTAGAGAAACCAAGTGCTCTGAGTGTAGATGAGTTCAATCTTATGAAGTCACATACTTACCATACTTATAGGATAATTGATTCTATACCTGGTCTCGGTAAGGTTCGTGATTGGGCCGCCTTTCATCATGAGAAGCTTGATGGAACAGGGTATCCTTTTGGAAAGACTGCCAGCGAGTTGGATTTAGGATCAAGAATATTGACTGTGTGTGATATTTTCACAGCTCTGACAGAGGATAGGCCCTATAGAAAGGCAGTTGGTATCAATGAAGCAATTTCAACTATAAACAAAATTAGTAACCTAGATGATGATGTGAAGCTTTGCTTAAATAAAAATCTATATGAAATAAACGAAGTACGCAAGAGTTCTCAGGAGTCTGTGATTAACCAATGCTTTTGCATTTTTAAACAGGGAAAACTGCTTTAATTGTATGTAAGAATGATTATTATTTTGAGTTTTAGTAGGAACACTCAAATCATTATATAAAATTGATGGTTTTTGCTATACGTTATTTTTTGTTATTAGAATGACTCACAAGATGTTATTAGAATGACTCATCTGATAATTTGATTTATTGAGTTTTTAAAGGAGGGGTACCATGAATTTTCGATATTACATGCCAACTAAGGTGATTGTTGGAGATGATTGTATAAAGTGTAATGCTCAGCTACTTTCAGCATACGGCAAGAAAGCTATGCTAGTTACCGGCAGAACATCTGCTAAGGTGAACGGAGCACAGCAAGATGTCATTGAAGCCCTTGAAAAGGAGGGTGTGGAGTACTATGTATTTGACGAAGTTGAGCAGAATCCAAGTATTTTAACGGTGCGAAGGGCGGCGAAGGTGGCAAATGAGCTGGGGGTTGAGTTTATTGTTGGAATAGGTGGGGGCTCTCCGCTTGATGCCGCGAAGGCAATCGCTTTGCTAGTAAAAAATGAGCTTAATGATACCCAATTATTTGGGGGAAGTTATCTAAGTAAACCCCTTCCAGTAATAGCTGTACCTACAACTGCAGGTACAGGTAGTGAGGTTACTCAGTATGCAGTTCTTACCGATGACAATATAAAGAGTAAATCTTCTATTTCTTGTGAGCACAGCTTTCCGGTTATTGCTTTCTTGGACGCAAAATATACTAAATACCTTTCATTTAGAGACACTATAAATACTGCCATTGATGCACTTTCACATTGCATAGAGGGGTATCTGTGTAAGAGAGCATCTGCTATGAGTGATGTGCTTGCTTTAGAGGGAATGAACATAATTGGTGGCTGGCTTTTAAATGGGACACAACAGGTTGAAGGGGAAGGCTCAAATATTCTATTATCTGACAGGGAGGCACTTCTATATGCGTCCATGCTAGGGGGAATGGTAATAGCTAATACGGGAACAACGGCACTTCATTCTATTGGGTATCAGCTCACATATAACAAAGGTATTGAGCACGGAAGGGCAAATGGGCTGCTTATGTACCAGTATTTGAAGCTTATAGATGCTAATAACCATGAAAAGGTCAATAATGTATTAAGAGCCATTGGAATAAACAGCTTGGAGCAGCTTAAGGAGTTGCTAAAAAAGTTTATTTCTTTTGATGAAGATATGACAGCAGAAGAGTTCGAGAGATATTCAAGTATTGCAGTAAAAGCAAAAAACATGGCAAATACTCTTACCGCTTTAGACATAGAAGATATCAATAATATTTACCGGAACAGTAAGAGGGGTAGTGTATAATAATGTTTACCGGAACAGTAAGTGGGCAGTCTACAATAATAATTACAGTAAAATAATATAACCTGTAGCAAATAATTTGTGTTACATAATTTGCAATCATAAAGTAGTAGAGTAATAACTATAGTTGTAAGGATTTATAAAGGCGCGTTATTTTATAGAGTCATATTTGTAGTTGAAACAAAAATAAGCCCAAAGCTATTAGCTTTGAGCTTTATTTGGCTCAGAATAAATCTTTTTGGGAAGATTCTGAGGGTCTTATTTGTTAAGGGGATTCTGCAATTAACATTATATACTGTTCAAGCACATAAATCACTGGAAATTACTATAAATACAGGCAAAAAACTAATAATGTTTGAATTTGTTTCTCTGCTAATTAATAGGCAAAGCTTTATCTAGAAAACTATATATTAGAACTATTTGAGAACCTTGACGGTGGCACCCCATACTTCCTTTTAAACATTTTTGAGAAGTTGTATATGTCAACATAGCCAGTACTTCTTGCCGCCTCAGTTACTGAGTAGCCATGCTTGGCTAACAGCACTGATGCTTTTTCCAGCCTATAGTTTACTAAAAAATTCTGCGGGGTATCCCCAACATATTTATAGAATACTCTACACAAATAGCGCCTGTCGATACCAAGTATTTTGGCAATACTTCCTACTGATATCTGGTCTGTATAATTAGCCATTATATAGTCTTTTGCTCTAGTGGAATAGAGGCTTCCTGAACTTCCTTTATATGTAGGGTTATAATCTTCCAGTAATTGTGAAAAAAGCTCATAGATTTTACTACACAGAAAAATTTCTGCTGAATGCTGTAGATTTACCGCTTCCTTCATGCTCTGAAAGGTGCTACGAAGAGATGGGATACATAATGTAGAGTTGTCGTTTGCAAAGCCGCTGTTTTCTAACAATGACGGCACAAGACTCCCATTGAAACCTACCCATATATATTCCCACGGGTCATTATCATCGGCTTTATAAAACGTTAATTCATAAGGCCTGATTAGGAACATACAGCCTTTAGTTAGAGCATGACTCTGACCATTTCTTTGGAAAACTCCATTTCCTGAAATTATGTAATGTATAAGATAGTATTCCCGAGAGGCTGGGCCATAGGAATGTCCTTTTTCGCAATCTTCCCAGCCAAGTAGCAAAGGGTTAACATCTCCAAAATTTTTATTCAGAATAGATACATTATGCATCATAATATTGCCTCCAATACATCATAGTAGTGCATCCTATGCATCATAATATTGCCTCCAATAGAATTAGACTAAGATATATATGGTTACATTATAACAAATAATAGTTACATTATTCAATTTATATATTATATAGAAATGCTATTATAAGGCTATATAAACTAATAATTTTACATATTTGAATGGGAGGGGACTATATGGTCAAAATTACATTTATGGGGGCAGGTAGTACTGTATTTGCCAAGAATGTTTTAGGGGATAGCATGTGCACAGAGGCACTCAGGGATAGTGAGATATGTTTGTATGACATTGATGGTAACAGACTTAAAGAATCACAGATAATGTTGGAAGCAATAAATAAAAACATTAATGATGGAAGAGCTAAAATAAAGACATACATGGGAACTGAAAATAGAAAGGAAGCACTTAGGGGTGCCGACTTTGTGGTAAATGCTATACAGGTGGGAGGCTATGATCCTTGTACAATAACTGACTTTGAAATACCAAAGAAGTACGGATTAAGGCAGACTATTGCAGATACCCTGGGCATTGGAGGTATAATGCGTACCTTGAGAACTATTCCTGTACTTGAGACTTTTGCACAGGATATAGAAGAGGTGTGTCCTGATGCCTGGTTCCTTAATTATACCAATCCAATGGCTATGCTTTCAGGATATATGCAGAGATACACAGGTGTAAAAACAGTTGGGCTTTGCCACAGTGTTCAGGTTTGTTCAGAAGGACTGCTAAAATCACTAGGCATGGAAGACAAACTTGAGGGACGTAGAGAATTAATAGCAGGGATAAATCATATGGGCTGGCTTCTTGAGATAAAGGACAAGGATGGAAATGACCTGTATCCTGAGATTAGAAGAAGAGCAAAAGAAAAGAATAGAACTGAGAAACATGGTGATATGACAAGGTTTGATTATATCGACAAGCTTGGATATTACTGTACAGAATCAAGCGAGCATAATGCAGAGTATAATCCTTTCTTTATTAAATCAAAATATCCTGAGCTAATTGAGAGGTTCAATATACCACTAGATGAATACCCTAGAAGATGTATAAATCAGATTGAGGGTTGGAATAAACAAAGAGATGAATTAATGAATAATCCTATGCTATCTCATACTAGAAGCAGTGAATATGCTTCTTACATAATGGAGTCAATTGTAACAAATAGGCCGTACAAGATAGGCGGTAATGTAGTTAACAAGGGAGGACTTATAGAGAACCTGCCGCATGATGCCTGCGTAGAGGTCCCATGTATGGTTGATGGAATGGGTATAAACCCTTGCCGAGTTGGGCGTTTGCCTGTTCAGCTTGCAGCAATGAATATGACAAATATAAATGTGCAACTCCTTACTATTGAAGCGGCAGTAACTAGAAAACGTGAGCACATATATCATGCTGCAATGCTGGATCCTCACACAGCAGCAGAGCTTTCAATTGACGATATTGTAAGTATGGTTGATGATTTAATAGCTGCTCATGGCGATTGGATGCCGAAGTTTAGATAGTATAACGGAGGATAGTGATAGTTTAATCAATGTATCATTTTATCTAGTTCTAAGTTTCAAGCGGAATATAAACCTTCCTGAAGCTTAGAACTTGTATGTTTATGAGGGTATTTTCTCTTGCATTTCAAGAAAGAGAATTTTTGACTTGTTAATCCAAATTCTAGAAAAATATAAAGCTTTCTAAAAAATTATAGATATGATCTATTCATACATGATATAATTATTTTGTGGAGGGATGCACAAATGGAGGAGACATTGAAACTCATACTCGATAAGCTTAACAGCATGGACTCAGATATAAAGGATTTGAAGCAAGGACAAAATAGATTAGAACAAGGACAAAAGAACTTAGAACAGGGACAAAAGGGCTTAGAACAAGGGCAAAAGAGCTTAGAGCAAAGACAAACAAGCTTAGAGCAAAGACAAACAAGCTTAGAACAAGGACAATTAAATCTAGCAGATAAACTTGATTCTTTTGAAAAGCAAACTATGAAGCGTTTCAATGAAATAGATAGCAAAATAAGTAGCTTAAGTGATGCAGTTGCAGATTTGATGGAATTTAGGACAGAAGCAGAAAGCAAGCTTAAAAAAATAAAGTAATTTCTAGCGGCAAGGAGATAAGCTCCTTGCTTTTTATTTTGGACTATTTAGAAGAATTTGGATTTTATAATCAATGCTGGCGTAATTGTTATAAATTTGAGATAATAAAGGATATCTTGGCCCATTATGAAATTTACATTTATAGGGGGTATTAATTTGGACGATATAAATATCCTTTTAGTGGAAGATGATTTGGAGATTAGCCGATTAGCCGCTAAGTATCTGTTAAAGGAAGGTTTTAAAATGGATAGTGCACCTAACGGAAGAGAGGCATTATCTTTTATAAGATCAAAAACCTACCAGATGATTATCTTGGATTTGATGATTCCTTACATTGATGGATATGAGGTGCTAAGGATAATAAGAGAAAATAATAATCATGTGCCTGTTTTAATAATCTCTGCAAAAGCAGATAACGCAGATAAAGTATTAGGTTTGGAGCTAGGCGCTGATGATTATCTTACAAAGCCCTTTAGTGTAGAAGAGCTTATTGCTAGAGTAAAAGCACAGATTAGAAGATATATGCACTTTAATACCAACGAGGGTCAAAGGGATATGGTATTAAGGTATAAAGACATAATAATGAATGTTAACACCTATGAATTAAGTATAGATTCAAGATCCATTATTTTAACCTCGAAAGAATTTGATATCCTTAAATTATTTATGACAAATCCAAAGAAGATATTTACAAAGGCAAACATATTTAATGCTGTATGGGGAGAAGAATATATCGGAGATGAGAATACAGTGACGGTTCATATACGACGCCTGCGCGAAAAAATAGAGCCCAACCCGTCGCAACCCAAATATATTCAAACTATTTGGGGTATTGGATATAGGCTGGCAGAGGTGTAGTATGATCGATGTTATTATTCTAGTTTTAATTTTGGCTTGTCTAACGATAATTATAATGCTGTATTCATTTATGAAAAACATCAAATATATCTCTGAAGTTATAAAAGATATTATACATAGAAGTTCCTTTAGAAGAATAAATCCTGGTACTGTTTTGAAACCAGTGAAGCAGCTTAGTATTGACATAAACTCCTTGTTAGAGGAACATGAAGCAAACAGAATTAAAGTTCGGGAGCTTGAAATTTCACAAAAGCGCGTCATATCTAACATATCACATGACTTACGGACACCGTTGACCTCGCTATTAGGATACTTGGAAATGCTTCAAAAGGATACATATTTGACTGAAGAAGAAAAGGCTGAATATCTTGAAATAGCTTTATCAAAAGGCAAGTCTTTACATTTCTTTGTACAGAACTTCTTTGAATTGGCGAAGTTAGAAGCGAATGATACACAATACGACTTTGAAAAGCTCGATATAAGTAATACTATTAAAGAAATAATGTTGAGCTTTTATTCGAATTTTTCGCAAAATAAAATTCAACCTGAGTTGGATTTGCCTGAAAAGCCGGTTTATGTTATGGCTAATAGGACATGTATCGAAAGAATCATGCAAAACCTTATATCAAATGCCTTAAGGTATGGAAAGGACGGAGGAGTTATCGGTGTTTCTTTGAGAGAAGTGCATGATAGGATATGGGTAGATATATGGGATAATGGGAAAGGTATTGCTGAAAAGGATATTAGGCATATATTTGAAAGGTTATATATTTCAGAAGAATCCAGAAATAACAACATGAGAGGCAGCGGTCTGGGACTGTCTATAGCTAAAAAAATGATAGAGAAAATGAATGGTGAAATATTGGTCAGCAGTGTTCCTAATGTTAAAACTATATTTTCGTTTTGCTTGCGAAGGTATGATATAAATTTAAAATAGATGAGGCCGTGAACCAAGTGTTTATGTAGCTTCATTTTTTATTTAAGGAATTTGTAAGAATTTTGTTAGGTTTACTTAAGAAAATACATTTATATTTTTTGTTAGAAACAATTTTATATTTTTTTAAATTTTGATCTAGAGGGTGATTCAAAAATGGATTGTATTTTACGGACATTTAATCTTTCGAAAGAGTTTAAACATCAAAAAGCGGTAGACAATGTAAATATCAATGTGAAGCGGGGAGAAATATATGGGTTCCTTGGTCAGAATGGAGCAGGGAAGACTACGACTATCCGTATGATTATGGGTATTATTCAACCCACATCAGGAGGTATTGAGTTGTTTGGAGAAGAGTTAATTGCAGGCAGTTATAATCATTTTGGGCGGATTGGTTCAATTATTGAAACACCGGGATCCTATCCAAATCTTACAGCTATTGAAAATCTAGAAATTCATCGCAGATTAATGGGTATACCGGATAAAGCATGCATAGGAAAGGCATTGGAGATGGTAGGTCTTGAGGGGACCGGAAAGAAACGGGTAAAAAACTTTTCTTTGGGAATGAAACAGAGGTTGGGAATAGCTAGGGCGCTTTTGCATAATCCAGAACTATTAATATTGGACGAGCCTACAAATGGTTTGGATCCTATTGGTATTAAGGAAATCCGACTGTTGATACTTGATCTAGTGCAAAAAAGAAACCTAACCGTTCTAATATCTTCCCACATTCTGAGTGAGGTTCAACAATTAGCTAATAGAATTGGTATTATACATAAAGGTAGACTATTGGAAGAAATTGATTATGAATCCCTTCAGAAGAAAAACAGGCATTATATAGAAATAAAAGTAGATGACGATAAAAAGTCTATTGTACTAATCGAGAGAAAATTAAATATTACTGACTATAAAGTTGTAGAACCCGGGATAATAAGGGTCTATGAACGGCTTAATGATTCCGGAGCAATTAACAAAACTTTAGTAGATGGCGGGATTGATGTAAGAGGTATATCACTGATGAATAGTACACTTGAAGATTATTTTGTAGAAATGACAGGAGGCTTAATAAATGTTTAGAATACTTTATACCGAATTTCTGAAAATTAAAAAATCTAAAATATTGTTATTAATTCCTTTAAGTTCGTTAATTCCACTTCTTCTTATTCTCCTTATATACCTAAGTGATACGGAACAACGTATGGTCGGATGGGAGCATTATTTAGGACATGTTCTATTAATTATGAGTAACTTGACCCCACCAGTATTTACTTTATTTACTGGATACATCTTTTCAAGAGAATATAGTGATAATACAATTGACGCTATGATTACATACCCTATTTCGCGTGTAGGCATATTAGTAAGTAAAATGTTAGTAATGGTACCAGTAGTTCTTTTAATAATGTCTTTGTCTTTTGTTTTTGGAATAGTTATAGGTAAGTTTTTACTCTATGATAGTCTATCTTTTGAGGTAATTGTTGAGTATGCGAAAATATACCTTTTAGTATCCATATTACATTTAACACTTGTACCAGTAGCAGCAACTGTAAGTATTATTAGCAAAAATATAATTGCTTCTGCTACAACCGCATTGGCTACATTTCTTTTTGTTATTGTATTTCTAAATACCGAATATAATGTTTTCATTCCTTGGTGTGTACCAACTCTGTTTTCATCAAAATGGAGTAATTATCTCAATCAATGGGATTTTAATGTTTCTAATGCATTAATGACACTTGCAATTACCTTTGTTGTTGCACTAGTAATCAACGTAATTTATTTCAAGAAAACAGAACTTATTGCAAAATAAAGGAGTGCCAAAAATGCTAGACTCTATAAAATTAAATAGAACAAGAAAAATATATGTATTATTAATCATTATAATATCTGTTTTATTAGGCTTAAGTATATTTATAACACCCCATGCCAAAGACAGAAATGCTGAATTATCGGATTTTTCTGCCATAAGAGCAAAAGAGCATTTGTTTAATATTGCCCAAAAACCTCACCCGGTAGGTTCTAAAGAGCATGACGAGGTACGCGACTACTTATTCAAACAGTTGACTAACCTTGGATTAATGCCTGAAATTCAGAAGGGGAATTATACAACAGAAACGAAATTTGGCACAGGGGAAAAAAGCAATGCAGAAAATATTGTTGCAAGGATAGAAGGCACGAAAAAAGGGAAAGCGGTGCTTCTCATTGCTCATTATGACAGTGCTAAAGAAGGGCCGGGTGCAGCAGATAATGGGTCATCTGTCGCATGTATTCTTGAGACAGTTAGAGCTTTGAAATCTTCAGCACAATTGAAAAATGACATAATCATACTGTTTTCGGACGCTGAAGAGATAGAATTAAACGGAGCAGGTGGATTTGTTCAATATAACCCATGGTTTAATGATGTGGGTGTTGCTATCAATTTTGAGGCAAAAGGTGGTTCAGGACCGTCTATAATGTTTGAAACCAGCGCTTACAACAGCAGAATAGTAAATGAATACATAAAGGCGGCAGAGTTTCCTGTTACATTTTCTTGGCTCAACGAAATATATAAAATAATGCCAAATGATACCGATTTAACAGTGTTTAAAAATGCAGGAATTATAGGGATAAATTTTGCATTTGCTAACAAGCCTTCAGTGTATCATACAGAAGATGACACCATTAGCAATTTGAGTATGAACAGTGTGCAGCATCAGGGGGAAAATGTGCTGAATATGGTCAGGCATTTCGGGAATATTGACTTGAATAGCTTAAATTCCTCTGACAGTGACTCCGTATATTTCACTATTATTCATTCAATGGTTGTGAGTTATCCATATAATATCGTATTACCATTTTCTGCTCTGACAATTGTTTTATATTTCATAATCCTCTTATATACCTTAAAATCGGGAATTGCGAAATTGAAGACTATACTAAAAAGCTTTTTCAAATTTCTCTTATGTAATATCATTTCTATGCTTATCGCATTGATAATTACTATAATAATTTGCATAATTGCACTAGTACTTTCATTTAGGGTAGATAAAGTCGCCATTATGAATTGCTATTTGGTTATTTTGATATTTACAGCATCTTTATGTTATATCACTTTTTTCTTTCGCTTCAATAAAAATTGCACATACATAGAATCTATATTGGGAAGCTTTCTTATTTGGCTTTTTTTAGACGTAATAATGAGCATTTTTATGAAGGGTGTCAGCTACCTCTTTTTCTGGCCGCTTCTTTTGAGCATTGTAGGTATTTTTTTAGTATTGTTGATAAAAAGGAAATCCTTAAGTTTAAAAATACAGTATATTGCGGTATTACTTTTATCGGCACCTTCAATTATCTTACTATTTCCTATAATATATTTGCTTAATGTAGCTATGTTTGTAGCGGCTTTTCCGATACAAATGCTTTTGATTATGATGACATTAAGTATTTTAGTCCCTTCAATTAACATGTTTTTACAGAGTGGGGCAAGTATAGGTAAAACATAAAAACAAATTATTGTTGTCAAGCTTTTCTTTAGGTACATATTGTGGCATATGAGCGACTCAGGATAAACCTTAATCGCTTTTTCTGTCTAATAAAAATGAAACCATAGGGAGGAAAATGAAACTCTATAAAAGATCGAAAAATCCTTTAAATATGATTTGATTGGGATTTGTGCATATATGTTCTATTTATTTTTTAATCCAGTTCTTAGACCAAGTAAACAAGGTTTTGGACATTTCATAAAAATCAATCATTTCACCATTTTTTAAACCTAAATAAGTATCAGCAATAACTCGTTCATATGGAGAAACAATTTCAAGCAAGTCTTTTAGATGGCTAATATAGTTTCCTGTTTGTTTATAGCAGATTGCCTGTATAACAAAAGAAGCAGATTTATATAATCCTCTCAGAATTTCTTCACTCTTTTCATACAGCATATTATGCACACAGCCATGGAAGATATTACATGCACCAATTTTTATTGCTCTATTAACAGCAACATCGTCAATCAATAACATCAATTCATCAAGACTTCCCTTTATCGGCTTTGTATCATAATAAAACTGGAAAAGGTCAGAAGGCTCCCAATTCAAAATTTCCTTTTTCCCAGAAAGAAAGCCACAAATCAGTTCCCTATGTGATAAGGTATCTAACATCGTATTATAGGTTTGAATATCCAAAGCAGACAATTCATCAAGTATTACAACAATATCAATATCACTCGTTTCTGTCGCTTCACCACGACCATAACTTCCCTGTAAACCAACAAACCATACACGACCTCCAAAATTTTCGTTTAATGTCTGCAAAAACTTATTCATCCAAGTAGTAATTTCTATCACTTCAATCACCTCGGTCAAATTCAAATTTGTCTATCAATATTATTCACATTTGCGTTTAATGAATTTGTTATAGCACATAAATATGAAATTTTCCAGTAAAAAAACACGATGGTTTCGTATCAAAACCATCGTGCTATTTTGGCGGAAAGAGAGGGATTCGAACCCTCGGACGGGGTTAGCCGTCACACGATTTCCAGTCGTGCGCCTTAGACCAG
>JAEZFR010000267.1 GCA_023417285.1 Bacillota bacterium | reverse complement strand
ATATTACATAGTGAAGCTTAGATATCTTAGCCGTAACAAGCAAAAATTATCATGAAGCCTATGGAGTTTTGCCTTATACTATAAATCAGACAGAGGGGGTGAGTAAGTGGACACGGTAAGCTGCATTCAAAGAGCAATTGACTTTATCGAGGATAATATATTTGATGACTTAAAACCAGAAGTTATTGCAAGTCAGGCATATATGTCAAGTTTTCAATTTCAACGTGTATTCTCTCTCGTGTGTGGTATTACACTTGGTGACTATATTCGCAATCGAAGATTAGTACTTGCAGGGGTTGAGATAGCATCATCCGATACAAAGATAATTGACATTGCTTTTAAATATGGATATGAGTCACCAGAAAGTTTTTCACGTGCTTTTACACGTTTCCATGGAATTTCTCCTATGATAGCGCGCAGTCATATAGAGAATATCCGTTTATTCCCCAAAATATCTGTTCAATCTATTTTAGGAGGAAAGCAAACTATGGAGGATTTAAAACAAAGAGGGTATTCAGTTAAGGAAAATGGTCCTGTATATTACACTCAAGACATGGATAAAACTGCAAAATGGTTTGAAACTGTATTAGGTTGGTACGTAAATATTGATGAAAGAAGTAAAGATGGAGTTGGAACTTATGGGTGTGCATTGCCAGTACCAGGGGAACTGGTTAATATGAAAATAACCACATTTAATGGCATTCACATGTTTTTTGGCGAACCATCAAAACAAATTGTTTCATTCATGCGGGTTGAAGGCGTAGAACAACTATACTCATTTGTAAAGAGAAGTGGTTGGGAACATATAACAGAGATTAAAACACAGCATTGGGGAAGTAAAGAATGCGACATAACAACAATTGATGGTAGTATCATGAGATTTTTTCAATTAGATTAAGACTCTTCTCGCTATTAAAACTCTCAAAATTGTGGTAAAATAACGGTGCGGTTTTATTTAGCATTGAGAGGATAAAATAATAATATGGATAACATTCGCGATAAATATATAGATAAAGATATAGATAAAGATATAGATAAAGATAAAGATAAAGATATAGATAAAGATATAGATAAGAACATAGATAAGAACATAGATAAAAACATCGATGAAACAAATGGTGATGTAGACAGACAAAAAAAGACGGTAGGTTTTATGACGCTTGGCTGCAAGGTAAATCAGTATGAGTCTGAGGCTGTTTCTACTATATTTGAAGATAGTGGATATAAAATTGTTGACTTTAATCAGGTAGCAGATGTATACGTAATTAATACCTGTACAGTTACAAATTTAAGTGACAGAAAGTCAAGACAGGCAATAAGAAAGGCGAAAAAGCAAAATCAAGACTCTATAATTGTAGTTATGGGCTGCTACGCTCAGACTTCATCAGGTGAAGTAGCTGAAATTGATGGTGTAAACCTGGTGATTGGAACAAAGGACAGAAACAGAATTATCGAGTTTATATCTAGAATAGAGGCTGGAGAATGCAGGATAAATGCTGTGGATAATATAATGACCACAAGCATTTTTGAGGACTTAAAGCTCAATACTTATAAGGAGAGGACCAGAGCTTATATAAAGATACAGGAAGGCTGCAGTCAATTTTGTTCATACTGCATAATACCATATGCGAGAGGGCCTGTAAGGAGTAGAAAACCGGAAGATATTCTAGAAGAGGTCAAAACATTAGCTGATAATGGGTTTCTTGAGATTGTTCTTACCGGCATACACATTGCATCATATGGAAGAGATTTAAAAACAATTGATTTGCTTGGGCTTATAAAGCAAATTCATCAAATTGAAGGAATTAAAAGAATAAGACTTGGATCAGTTGAACCGAGAACAATATCGGAACAATTTGTTGAGGCAGCCAAACAACTTCCAAAGCTATGTCCGCACTATCATCTGTCACTGCAGAGTGGTTGTGATGAAACCCTAAAGGCTATGAACAGAAAGTATACCTCTGAGGATTATATGAAGTGTGTAAAGCTACTTAAGGACAATATCAAAGATGTTTCATTGACTACTGACCTGATGGTGGGTTTCCCAGGAGAAACAGATGAAAATTTTGAGCAGTCTTTGAGTTTTGCGCAAAGAGTAGGATTTCTCAAAATACATGTATTCAAGTATTCTCCTAGAAAAGGAACACCGGCGGCTTCAATGCAAAACCAAATTCCGCCGTCCATTAAGGATGAGAGAAGTGAAAAAATGCTAAAGCTTTCCGACTCGCTTGAAAAGCAATATATGTCTCAGTATCTAGGAAAAGCAGTAGAGGTAATCTTTGAACAGCACGTTAATGGTCAAAAGGATTTGTATGAGGGATTAACGGCAAATTATATGAGAGTAGTGGCAAAGAGCTCTGAAGATATAAAGGGTAAAATGCTAAATGTAAAGCTTGAGAGCCTAGAAGGTACACATTTTCTGGGTAATATTATTTAATTAACTTTAAAAAAGGTTGCAATATGTACCACGATGTATTAGTATAATTATATATGAATCTGGCTGCTTTATAAGGGAGTGATATATATGGGCTTAAATGAAACAATGATGTTTAACGTCGATAAGGACAATAAAAATGAGGCAAATGAAATTTTGGTTACTGTATATCAGGCCTTGAAAGAAAAGGGTTA
>JAEZFR010000266.1 GCA_023417285.1 Bacillota bacterium | reverse complement strand
TTTTTTAAAACCTAGTGATGTTATTTTATCTGATAACACAGTTGTGATAGGTGGAACTGGATATTTTACTGATGGACTTGGAGAAAACATAAGCAATAGTGACAAGAACTCACTAGATACTGGAGATACTGCTACATATGAAGGGTATATGATATACCCAGTATTAAAGAATTCTAATCATAATTACATAAAGTATCAATCAAGTTTAGGTTGTCCTGAAATGTATATAAAAATTAATTAAATACTTAATACACTTACATATAATTTTAGACTTTAGTATTTACACTAAAGTCTATTTTTTTATAGTAAAATAAATTATTTTATAGTAAGCATTATAATAGCTAGTGACCTCTACAACCTCTTTATAAACTCTCCATACCCTTCTTCCTCCATATTTTCAAGAGGAATGAACCTAAGTGCTGCACTGTTTATACAATACCTCAAGCCACCTTCAGAAGTCGGACCGTCATCAAACACATGCCCTAGATGGCTATTACCTACACGGCTTTTTACCTCAGTTCTGTTCATACCAAAACTATTGTCCTCCCAATACTCGATAACATCTTCTTCGATCGGCCGAGTAAAACTTGGCCAACCACAGCCTGAATCAAATTTATCTGAAGATATAAACAAGGGTTCACCAGTTGCAATGTCAACGTAAATCCCCTTTTGATGATTATCCCAAAATTCATTTTGAAATGGTGGTTCAGTATGAGCCTTTTGGGTTACATTGTATTGTATGGGTGTAAGCCTCTTCTGTAATTCAGCTTGATTGGGCTTTTTATAGTTATCCCTGATAATATCTGTAGCATCACGTTGGATTTCATTTAACAGTGACATATCTATATGGCAGTAGCCATAAGGGTTTTTATCCAGATAATCTTGGTGATAGTCCTCTGCCTTGCAATAATTCTTTAGTGGTAAAACCTCCGTTACAATTTTTTTATCAAAATTAGCCTGTTGGCTGTTAATAAACTCATCTATTATTTTCTTGTCAGCAATCTTATTGAAGTAAATACCAGTCCTGTATTGCTTACCTACATCATTTCCCTGTCTGTTTAACGAGGTTGGATTAATTATCTTAAAAAAGTATGTTAATAGTTTTTCAAGGTCAATCTTTGAAGGCTTATATTTTATATAAACTGCCTCAGCGTGCCCTGTACCTTTATTGCAGACATCGTAATAAGTAGGATTTTCTGTGTTACCATTTATATAACCCACTTCGGTGCTTACTACACCAGGGATTTTTGCCATAAATGCCTGAACACCCCAGAAGCAGCCACCTGCAAGCCATATTTCTGAATAGTCAAGTTTTGGGTTAATCATATTAATACACCTCCGTTTTAAAAAAATTACGTGTACTTAATATAAAATTTACCCAACTATGGCTTTACTAATCATTTTTTATCTATATACTTCTGAAATGGCTGTACCATTGAAGGGATAATCTGGTTATCATAAATCTCTTTTCTGAAAGAAGGTATCTTTACCATAAGGGCAAAAATACTATTCTTAATCCTGTTTATATACCTCTTATGGGGGAAATCAAATATGCCCGAAGCTTTATAAGCCTTATAATCAGCCACAAATGGAAACCTTATGTCCCCATATATATCATCTCTGAATATTTTAGTACCTGCTACACCCAAGAAATTAGCTGGTTTTATATAATTGATATTAGATAGCTTAACCGCATTCTGGGCCAGAGCTTCAAGCTCTCTGTCCAGTAGCTCGCTTGTTTGTACCTCGTCCGTTATAAATGCTACTAGATTTGACTGCTGCCATTGTACAAAAGCATCAAAAATCTGTCTAAGATTGGCATTTTGACTCAGAGCACCTGATAAGATAAACCCAATTTGCTTGCCCGAGAGAGAGGGTGTATGGGTATTGAAAAATGCTCTGTCCAAGAAACGCTTAAAGTCAGATGATAGGTATCTGTTCTTGATAGTCCCTGCAAAAATAATAATGTCAGCTGTTTTGAGCTTTTCATTAAATACCTTAGTGTAATCATCTTTTCCTTCATACACGCATGAATAATTGTAACCACATTTCATGCAGCCAAGACAGCCACCTTTTATACCAAAGTCTGCTATAGTCAACAATTTAACATTTAGTGTAAAGCAATCCTTAAACTTATATACCATGTTTTTAACATTTTTATTTTCAAGATGCTCTGTTACAATAACAATGTTTTTATTCTTTGTATCTATTTTGCATTTGGTTTGTAGTGGTGTGTAGTCAACTGGTATGTATTTAACTTGTGAATAATTTTTGGGGAAGGTTACCTTATTTTTAATGCACTCAATGAAATGTTGCATAAAATTGATAAGGTTTTGCCTTGTCATCTGGTTCTCGATATCATACATCTTTGGTGAGAAATAATCTACAAATACCATATCTAGATCATCACAAACAGCATTTATATAATTGGTTGCTGTATGGTCATAAAAATGTATCGAGGTAGTAAGCGCAAATGTATACTTCCCTGCAAATGCGGGCTGAACACCTCTTTCAAATACCAGGTCAATAAACCTCTGATAATTTGAATGTGCTGTAAAAACGTATAAAGGAAATGCCCATATTACGCCATCACAATTTTTTATATCATCTACAATAGAATCAAACAGTTGACTATCCTTTTCAATCTTGCTAATAAGTTGGGTAACATTGATGTACTTAATCTCATGTTGTTTAAAATTTGCTTCAATAAATCTTATGTATCCCATGGTTACACTAATATCCCCCTTAGGGCTTCCATTGAGCACTACAAACTTCATAATCTACTCTTCCTTTCAATAACACATTAATCTTTAAACCGATAAAGGGCGGCAGCTTATCCTTTAGAAGTCCTTATCACTTTTCCAAAAGCCATATATCCTCCCTATCGAATCAATGTTGACACTGTAAACTTTAATTAGAGTATATAACAACAAGTTTACACTGTCAACATTTAGTGGTATAATTTTTGTAGAATTTCTAGGGGGCTTATTAATGGATAGAGATACTTATCATCATGGCGATTTGAAGCAACAGCTTATAGACAATGGGATTGTACTATTAAACAAAGAGGGTATTGAGGGCTTTTCTCTAAGAAAAGTAGCAAACCTGTGCGGCGTGAGTCATAACGCTCCATACAAACACTTTAAAGATAAGGAATCATTAATTAATGAGATAATTTTGCAGGTTTGGCAAAAGTTCTACGTTGCACTAAAGTCCTCAACAGAAAAACCTGGACTTGATGCCAAAACTCAACTACTTGAAATGGGTAAAGCGTATGTAAAGTTTATGGTAGAAAACCCTGAGTACCTTAAGCTGATATTCTTATCGGATAATCCGAGCCCAATAATTGTCCAAGACGGAGATTTCAAATCCTGCGATGACTTTGCATTTGCAGTATTCAAGAACTGCGCATACAATTGCTTTGATTCAATGAAGGTTGACAAAAATATGTATCCAGCTAAAACACTTGCAGCGTGGAGTATTGTGCACGGAATAGCAGTACTAATAGTAAAAAAGTCAATCGACTATCGGGGTGATTATCTGGAGTTAGTTGAAAATATGGTCTTAACCAGTCTATAAATATACTAAGACCCACAAGCATTTTTCTACCCATGGGTCTTAATGTTTTAATGGTCCTAAATGGTCTTAATGTATTACTGGTCTTAATGGTCTTTATTATCTTTATACTTTATACTTTTTAAATTTTCCTGATAACCTCATTGGCCTCAGCAATTGCATTCATGGCTCTTCTTGCACGGAAGGCGTCACCAATAATATGAACAGGTATTCCCTTTTTATCGCAATACTCACGGATTGCGTCTGCCGCTCTTGATTTTGCTCCTACTGCTGACACCACGTAGTCACATGGAATCTCTTGAACAGACCCCAGTATATCCACTACTACTGCATTTTCTTTAATCTCTATACACTTGGCATTGGTTATTGTTTTTACACCTGACTCATATAGGCTCTCCATAACGCAAATCCTACGCAAATCACCTAAATCCTTGCCCACCATATCGAGCATTTCTACTACCGTAACACTTTCTACATCTTTATGAATGTATTCAGCAACCTCTAGTCCAACAAGTCCTCCTCCAATAACTACAGTTCTTCCAGATACTTTTTGCACTCCTGCAAGCACATCGTGGGAGTTTGTTACGTGAGGCATATCAACACCAGGTATTTGCAGCTTAATTGGTGAAGAACCGATAGCCACTATGACTTCATCTGGGTTAATCTCCTTGATAAGTTCAGGTGTAACTGGTGTATTTAATCTTATGTCTATACCTTCTTTAACTGCCTGCTCGCCCATTGCCAGAGCTGCATCCTTCATCTCACCTTTTCGTGGAGCCTCACCGGCAAGCGCAAATTGCCCACCCAAGGAAGATGATGCTTCACAAAGCACTGGTATATGGCCTCTCTTCTTTAACTGTAAAGCCGATTCCAATCCAGCTACTCCGCCTCCTGCAATCAACACCTTCTTTGGAGTGTCTGTCACCTTGAGCCTGTATTCCTCTTCCCTACCAAGAGCAGGGTTTCTAAGGCAAGTAATAAATGGCATTTCGGTAGACACAAAGCCGTCATAACATCCCTGGTTACAACCAACACAACGGACTATACTACTTTCTCTTCCTGTCATTGCCTTGTTACAGAACTCAGGGTCTGCAAGCTGTGCACGCCCCATAACCACCATATCAGCCTTATCTTCTGCGAGAATTTCTTCAGCCTGACGAGGATCATTTATTCTTCCTACTGCAATGGTTACCATTCCTGTTTCTTTTCTGATTCTAGCGGCGTTTTCTACATTAAAGCCTCTTGGCAGGTCAATTGGTGGTACTTCATACTTGATGGCTGCACTTGAGAAATTTCCTCTAGATACATCCAGAACATCCACGCCAGCCTTCTTGGCCATTTTACAGAACTCGATAATCTCTTCAATAGTTAGGCCGTTTTCAAGATAATCATCATGTGCATCAATTCTCATGAATAATGGCATATCCTCAGGAATATTATTTCTAATAGCTTCAATACATTCTATTGAAAATCTTGCACGGTTCTTTAGGTCACCACCATATTCGTCCGTTCTTTTGTTAAAATACGGGCTAAGAAATGAATGAGGTGTATAATTATGAGCAGCATGAAATTCTATTACATCAAAGCCCGCTTCTACTGCCCTTCTTGCTGCATCACCAAAAGCCTGCACAGATTCTCTTATGGTCTCAAGACTTGCGCCTGGTAGTGTATACTCTGTCCCCTCAATTGGCTTAGGGCTAGGAATAATGATCATCTGTTCTCTATCGCTGGCTACTGCAAGTCCACCTAACCACAACTGAATACCAGCCTTACCACCGTTCTCATGTATGGCATCAGCTAATTCCTTTAGTCCCGGTATGTATTTATCTTCACTAATAGCAAGGAATTTCTTTGGAGCAGCTTTACTATACACTGAGCAAACCTCAGTAAAATTCAATCCACTGCCACCCTTTACTCTTTCTACTTGATAATCTATAATTTGTTTGGTAACAAATTTATCCTCTGTAGCCATCTTTGTTCCCATGGCAGGAAAAACAATTCTGTTTTTTAG
>JAEZFR010000480.1 GCA_023417285.1 Bacillota bacterium | reverse complement strand
GTGAATATCCTGTATATTCTATTTCCGGCTACTAAGATTTATTTAAACTGCATATTTGTTGGAAATGAAATTAAACGGTTTTTGGTGGGAATTAAACTAAATGGTTTTTAGTGGAATTAAGTTAAATTGTTTACGGTGAAAATGAAGTTAAATTAGGAGAAATACATGAAAAATAGTGCTGAGCAAAGCGATGCAATAAAACATGGCACCCTGACAGAGAGTCACATTTATTTTAGAAGCTTATCCAAATGATTGAAATAACAGATTTATATTATTTATGGGGAAATAATGGTAAAATAAATATGTTGTAATAACAGTAAGCTAATTATTTATGTATATAAGGGGGAAGTGATTTTGAGAGGAAAATATACAATTTGGGTTATTATACTTTTAATTGAACTCTTTTACTTTTATCAGTTAGTCAACTCTGTTCATTCATCAGATGATATCTTTTTTATTATAACAATAATAGTAGTAACCTTAGTAGTGGGTACTGTAGGAATATTTATAGATGATAGAAAATGATTTAAAGAGTGTGTGAAGAAAAGTCTGTACTTCTATGATAATTAAGTTAAGGTTTTTTACTACTGTTCTTTACAGTAGCAAAATTTGATTATTTTTGGGGGGATATTAATATGTCGAGTACTAATGTAAAAAAACTATCTATATTAATAGCTGTTTATATTCTAATGTTCATATTAATTAGCTGTACTAACTCAGAACCAAATAATTCGGCACAAACTACATATGATTCAAAAATTATGCCTGCTGACTTTGATATTTATTTTAGTGAATGGATTAATGCTGACAATAAAAATATATTTGATACCTTTAATGGATATATTCAAAAGGATTTAATTTCAGCAGGAACTGCTAAGGTAAAGTATACTGCAACTGAAGAAGTTCTAGATTCAATTTATCAAGAAATAATAAAATTAAATATGTGCTCTATTGATAAAGAAATGACATCATCAAAACTAACTAAAACTAATAGTATTGTTGGCATAAGTCCGTGTACGTATTATGAAATTAACTTTACTATTAATGGTAAAAAATATACTATACTAGGTGATGGGACTTCTGATTATTATAAAAATGAAAATGAACAAGCTAATAGCTTCTGCAGCTTTATTCAGTTTATGAAGAATTTAATACACGCTACAGAAGAGTATAAATCGTTACCAGAAGCAGAGGGTGGGTATGCTTAGAGAGTTATAAATAGTTTTGACAATAAAAATTAGAAGGTTTACCCTGTACCCATAAGGGTACATATACAATTAGATGATGAGGGGCCACTTGTTGAGACATTATATAATATTATACAATAATAATATAATTCTTAATTGTTTAGGTTAGGGGGATACAAATGAAAGATATTGATGAATTAAAAAAGATAGCTGTATTAATTGATGCGGATAATACTCAATTATCCAAGCTCAAGAGCGTTTTATCGGAGATTTCTACTCACGGGCATATTATAGTAAAACGAGCTTACGGGGATTGGTCCGTTCCTGCATTAAAAAATTGGAAAATAGAGTTGAATGAATTAGCTATACAGCCGATACAGCAGTTTGCCTATACCAGTGGTAAGAATTCTACTGATGCAGCAATGATTATAGATGCAATGGACCTATTATATACTGATAAATACGATGCATTTGCACTTGTTTCAAGCGATAGTGATTTTACTATGCTTGCCTCAAGATTGAGATCTTCCGAAATATATGTATTTGGCGTGGGAGAAAAGAAAACTCCAACGTCTTTTAGAAATGCATGCGATGACTTCATATTTACTGAGAACTTGGGTACTCCAATTATAAATAATGAAAATGCAAACAGTAAAGTTGATTCAAGCGTAACGTCAGCTCTGACTATAAACATTGATGAGAATTTTAAAGAGGTATTGGAGTTACTTGACTTGGCATGTGAAAAATATCCTGATGAGGACGGTTGGACTAATGTAAGCTCTGCTGGAACCTTTATAAAACGTTCAAAACCAGATTTTGATTCAAGAACGTTTGGATATCTTAAATTACCGGACTTTATTGCTAGTCTTGAGGATAGATATGAGATGAAAAAATATAAAGGCAAAGGTACAGTTAATATTATTGCTTATCGCAAGAGAAAAAAAGGTAAAGCATGATGCATACGTAACTAATTTAAGTATGCATATTTAGCTAATTTAATAGAGGTAATACTCATGAGAACTGAACAGGAAATGTTCGATATAATTTTAAACATTGCAAAAGAGGACCAGCGTATCAGAGCTGCTTATATGAATGGTTCTAGAGCTAATCCAAATATTAAAAAGGATAAATATCAGGATTATGATATTGTCTATGTAGTAACAGAGACATCTTCTTTTTTACAGGAGTCAAACTGGATTACTCGTTTTGGAGAAATCGCAATTGTTCAGGAGCCTGATTCAAATGATTTCGGCTGGGGGCATACCTCTGATTTTAGTAGTTCATATGCATGGCTTATGTTATTTAAAGATGGAAATCGCATTGATTTACGAATAAAAACGAAGGCTGCTATGCTAGAAGAATATTTTAATGATACTTTGACCGTTCCTTTAATAGATAAGGATGACATTCTACCACAAATACCGGCTTCAAACGATAGGGGGTATTGGATTAGTAAACCTACAAAGGATCAATATTTTGGATGCTGTAATGAATTTTGGTGGTGCCTGAATAATGTAGCCAAGGGTATTGTGCGTGATCAAATCTCCTATACAATGAGGATGTATTATGAGGTAGTTCATGTTCAGTTAGATAAAATGCTTGAATGGTATGTTGGCATGCTGACGGACTTTTCTGTTTCAGTTGGAATGTGGGGGAAGTATATCAAAGAATATCTGCCTTTGCAATTGTATGAGCAATACAAAAGAACCTATTCAACATATGAGGACCTATGGATAGCAATATTTGAAGCATGCGAGCTGTTTCGAACAGTTGCAATTAATGTTGGACAACACTTAGGATTTGACTATAACAAAAAAGATGATGATAACATGATGGATTATTTGACAAAAGTCAAAAATAACGAGCTTTAGTATTTTCTGCCGGGGGTATAGACATGGAATTATGGGATGCATATAATAAGGACGGGCGCCTAGCGGGTGTTGATTTGGTACGTGGACAACCTATACCAAATGGTTTATATCACATTGTTAGTGAAGTACTTGTAAAACACGTAGATGGATCTTTTTTGTTAATGCAGCGAGACTGGAGCAAGATTGGATATCCAGGGTTTTTTGAGACAGGAGCAGGTGGTGCAGTACTAAAAGGTGAAACTCCTTATGATGGTGCACTTCGTGAATTGAGAGAAGAAACTGGTATTTCAACAAATGATTTGACTCATGTTTTTACATATAATGATATGAACCATATATTCTTTTATGGCTACTTGTGTATTACAGATTGCGATAAATCAAGTATAACACTCCAAAAGGGAGAAACTATCTCTTACCGTTGGCTTAGTAGAGATGAATTTTTACAGTTTATTGAAACAGATAGTTGTATTCCTTTCCAAAGAGAAAGATGGTCACTCTTCATAAAAAAAATATAATTTAGCAATTAAAAAGTCTCCTATTCGAAATAGGGGACTTTACTTATTTATAGTAAGTATTTTTGATAAAGCTATTAATTATAATGTTAGTTCATTTGGAACATAAATACATTTATGGTATAATAGTGCTACTTGGGATAAAGCCTTTGAATAAAGTAATTCATCAAGGAGGACAGTAAATGTTTCAGGTGGTGAGTAGAGATAATACTTATAAAGACTTATTTTCATCAGTAGTTTCAATCTACAAAATAGTTCATAACAGAGGATTATTACGTGATTACTTCACTGAGGACAATTTTAAGACAATATTTTCTAGTTCTAAGAGTATTTTAGAAGCAGCTGTAACTGCATATTGTGAAGGTTATATGGACTCGATATTTTATTTTAATATTGAGTTAGAGTACAATAGGGCTATAAATCAGGATATAAGTATATCTGATAAGGAATTATGCGAAATTACACTTGCAAAAGAAATGGTGCGATACATAAGAGAGCGAAACTTTGAAGCCATTAATGATGTAATTGGATATTTTTGTGATGGCACAACAAGGTCTGAACTATTTCTTGGTAGGGAATGGGATAATAGGCGATTCTAACTATATAATTTTTTATTTCTATAACTGTTTCAGGGTGGTGGCATTTATGATATCCTCTTCTAGCAGCAGAGCAAGTTGGAACAAATATTATTCGTCAGAATTAATAAGTGCTGAGGAGTTTGAAGATTTTATCAGAGGAACATTAATGGATGATGATAAATATACCTATAAAATAAATCATCATGCTGATTTGCTATTTTTGAAAAGAGTTGTACCAAAAATAAGGAGCATCTAGCTTTAAATTTTTCTAACAATGATAAAAATTCATTGATATCAATTGAATATGACAATCAATTGATATCAAAATATCTAAAAGCACTATATATCCTTAGTGTTACTTCATTGTTAGCGATAAGTCTCTATTTTAGTTTTGAGTTAGTCTTCTATAGGATATTTGCCATTTTTATTTGCTCTATTGGGTTATTAAATTACTGCATTTCCTTTGGATTGTACTATAGAAATATAAGAACTTTTGAAAAGGGCCTATCTCCAAGCTTTAAGATTAGAAAAATAAAGCAAAGCGAGTATCTTGCATCATTGAGGTAAGTTGATTAAAATTTTCGAATGGTACTAGAGGAGGAACTATGAAAAAAATTTATACTATCTTTATTATTTAATTCTTTTACTAGGGTTTTTATTTGTTGCATATAGACTAGGAGCCTTTATACAGCTTGAAGCGAAATCTTCATTTGATCCTATACCTTTGGCAATAGCAAAGATATTAATTAAGGTATTATTTGGTGCACTTTTGGGGTTGGAATTTTTAATTATTCAGATAAAAACTCCTGGAAAGTGGAGATTGAATCTAGCAAAGTTTATACTTATTGGAATACCAAGTACTTTATATGTTGTATTAATTTTAATTCTAATGTACATTCCTATAAATATTTATTCTGCCATTTACAGAGGGATTTTTATTG
>JAEZFR010000429.1 GCA_023417285.1 Bacillota bacterium | reverse complement strand
GAATAGGCGTATTCATTGCCACTCTCTCACCGAAGGACCTTACATTGAAGTTGCTAGATTTTAATTCTGGCAAGTATCTTCTGCGGTTAAACAAGGTTGTGACAAAACCGTTTTCTTTTCCATCCCTGACAATATCATGCATGTATTCTCTAACATTTCTATACTTTTCTAAGTAATCATCGATATATTTCTTGGCTTCCTTCTTCGTTACGCCAATATCCTTGGATAAGCTGAAATCACTAATTCCATATACAATACCAAAGTTAACGGCTTTAGCTCGTGATCTCATGAGAGGGGTCACCTCTTCAGGCTTTAATCCAAATACCTTGGAGGCTGTAGTTGTATGAATATCCTCATTGTTTACAAAGGCAGCTATCATATTGGGGTCAGATGTTATATGCGCCAATACCCTTAGCTCAATTTGAGAATAGTCGGCATCAAGCAGAAGATATTCATTACTGGTAGGAATAAATACCTTTCTGATCTTTCTACCTAATTCCAGCTTAATAGGAATGTTTTGAAGATTTGGCTCTGTGCTGCTTATTCTTCCCGTAGCAGTAACTGTCTGATTAAAGCTTGAATGTATTTTATGCGTCTCAGGGTTAATTACATTTAATAGTCCTTCAGCATATGTGGATTTAAGCTTTGTCAGTTGCCTGTATTCTAGAATTCTTTCCACTACCTCATGTTTATATGAAAGCTGCTCTAGTACCTCTGCATCGGTTGAATACCCTGTCTTGGTCTTTTTGATTACAGGAAGGTTTAGCTTCTCAAACAAGACAACACCCAATTGTTTAGGAGAATTAATATTAAATTCCTCACCTGATAGCATATATATTTCATTTTCAAGTAGCACTAACATTCTATCCAACTCAGCTGAAAAAGCTCTCAGACTTTCAACATCAACCCTAAAGCCATGTAGCTCCATATCTGCAAGCACTTCAACAAGTGGAAGCTCAATGTCGTAGTAAAGCTGATGCTGACCATTATTATCAATAATATCGCCTAATCGCAAAGACAGTTTGTAAATGGCAGTAACCCCTGCAGCTAGAATATTATCAGCACTGTTTTGCTGCTCATTCGGAAGCCTTGCGCCATGCTTGTCAAAAAGCAGTTCAAGTGGTACTATCTCAAATTTTGCGTACTCTTCAGCTAGTTGAGCCAACGTATAAGTACTCCTTGTGGGGTCCATCAAATATCCACCTATCATGGTGTCAAACTCTATACCTTCGGGATGAATTCCATTTATCTTTAGAAACTTTATGAGTTTCTTTACATCATGACCATATATCTTAACATTGCTATCTTCAAACACTTCTCTTAATACACCAATTGCTTGCTGCCAACTAAGCTTATCAGAGAAATTGATAATTGCAGGAGCATAATCATCTGAGCATGCAAAAATACATAATGTATCCATTATTCCGGTAGCGCAAATATTATAATAAACCGCCATTTTGGAGCTTTCTTTTATGGCGCTGATATAGGATTCTAGCTCCGAAATATCAGTTATACTTATATGCTCTGTTTTTAGGCTTTCTGCCGTTTGTGTTACTGGAACATCGCTTAATCCATACTTATCGATGAGTGATTTGAACTCTAGTTTTTTAAAGCATGCATACAGCTTTTGCTTGTCATACTCCTTAGAAAGGAAAACATCAAAGTTATGGAGATTATCAATTTCCCTATGAATAGTTGCTAGTCTTTTACTTGTCTCTGCTAATTCTTTATTTGCTAAAAGTTTTTCTCTGACACCCTTTTTGTCAACTTGGTCAATATTCGTAAAGTGCTTCAATGCTTCCGAACTTTTGAATGAGAGACAATGCTGTTTTCTCGCCTATGCCAGGTACTCCTGGAATATTATCCGAGGTGTCCCCCATTAAGCCTTTTACATCAATAAGCTGATTGGGACTTACGCCGTATTTTTCTAGTATCCTCGCAACATCGTATTCCTCTGTCTCCGTTTGGCTACCTCTTGTCACAGGAAGCCTAATTCTCGTAGTATCCGAAGCTAGTTGTAATGAATCCCTATCACCAGTAAGTAAAACAGCTTCGATCCCTTGCTTTTGAGCATTTAGAGATATTGTTCCTAATATGTCATCTGCTTCAAACCCTTCTATCTCAACCCTGGCAATTGATAAGGCGTCCAATAATTCCTTTACCAATGGTACCTGTACTCTGAGCTCGTCTGGCATACCTTTTCTGTGCGCCTTATATTGCTCATACTCAATATGCCTAAAGGTAGGTGCCTTTAAATCAAACGCAACACAAACATATTTAGGCTTTTCTTCATTGAGGAACTTTTGTAATATATTTAGAAAACCAAAAACAGCATTTGTATATAGTCCGTCAGCTGTAGTAAGCATGGCTGTTTTGCTCAATCCATAGAAGGCCCTATTTAGTATACTGTTGCCATCAACAACTAAAATCTTTTCACTGCTCATTATCTTATGTCCTTTCACATATAAAAGTCATATTATTTTAGAATAAAACTAAACCTGATAATAACATTAAGCTTCATATCCTCAATTTCCTTGAGTTTTACGTTGACCGATTCCAACTCTATTTTTAAGCTATCAAGTTCAGTCTCATCTGGCTTTGCAGCTATTTGACTCTCGATTTCACTCTTTTGACTTATTAAAATCTTATACTGTTCCGTTAAATCAATGGCGCTATTAGTGGTAAGAGTAAGCCCAACCCCTGAAACCGCTTCTATTTTTTCTTTAAAATCATTAGTATACGCATCTATTGGCAGCCTATACTCTAATACTTGAATAGAAGCTGCAGTAAGCTGTTGCTGTCCACCCATTTTTATTATAGCACTATCAATAATGGCTTGTTCAGGGGAACCTTCTGTACTGGCCACATTATATTCTATTAAAGGTATTTTTATTTCTTCTGTTCCCATAATTGTAAATGCATTGTTGTTAGGGTCATCTGTAGGCAAGGAGGTTCCAAAAGCCCCTATAACCTCATCTTCCGACTTGCTATTTGTAGCCTCACTTTTGTTTTTGGGATTTTTAACATTTGCATTGCTTTTAGCTGCTTCACTTTCTTTAGCAGTAACCTTTATCTTTGTACCATCTATCTCAGCAATACTCGCGATAACATTAGTGCTAGGTTCCGAAGCAGCTATATCATTTATTGCATCACCAGTTTCTTTTGAGTTCGCCTCAGCATTTTCAATAGAGCCACCAGCGAACTTGCCATAAGCAGCAGTGCTTTTATCAGCAACTTCAACGTTTTGGGCAGCACTGCTATCATTTCTACTAGCAGAATAGTACGGTATCAAGTTATATGCCAGCAATGTTACTAAAATTATCGCCGCAGTGCCTACCGTTGCAAGCATCCTTTTATATTGTAGCATAAAAGCGAGTATCACATTCTTCTTTTGTGGCGAAATAGCTAACAACTTGTTATGAAGCATCTGTTCAAAATCCAGTGGTAGCGGAATCTCATCTATTTCGTCACAGGTTTCAACAATATTTTTTAATTCATTGTATCTAGACTTACACTCTTCACAAGATAACAGGTGATTCTCAAATTGCTTAACTTCAATTTCAGATAACATATTATCTATATACATTGACGCATAGAAATCTATTTTATTACATGAAAACATAGCTATCCCTCCCTTCTATCCTTTTTGACGTAATCTGTGAATAAATGTTCCTTCTCTGAACATAGAAGGGCTCTTAACTCATTTCTTGCTCTGCTGATTCTCGATTTGACAGTTCCAATCGGAAGGTTGAGGGCACTCGACATTTCTTCATAGCTAAGATCCATAAAATCTCTCAAAACAACAGCATTTCTATTATTTTCATTCATTTTTGATAGGGCCTCTTTTATTGCAGCTTTTTTGGCATTTGATTCTACAATTATTTCAGGACCTTCATCTACGGAAGATATCATATCCTTTATCTGCAAATCTTCAAAAGCTTCTTTTTCCATTGATACGGTCTGATATTTCTTGTTTTTGCGCAAGAAGTCAAGACAAACATTAGATGCAATCCTATAAAGCCATGTAGATATAGAGCTGTTTCCTTTGAAATCAGCAATATGTCTATACACCTTTAGGAATGTCTCCTGAGCTAATTCACTAGCGTCCTCAGGACTATTAACCATTCTATAACAAATATTGTAAACTTTTTTGTAATGAGTACTCATTAGATGCTCAAAGGCTGCTACATCACCATCTCTGGCCTTGTTTAGCAAAATATCCTCATTTGTTGAATGCATTTTACTTTCCTACCTTTAGTATTCTCTTATTATGTAACTTAACCCATTTGACTTTTTTGTTAATCAATAAATATGGATATAATTATACCACAGATTTACTATATAAAATTTATTTGTAAATAAGACACATTAATTTCTATATAATTTTAGAGTTTTTTATATACTTTTTTAAAGGTTTTTATCAAAAAAAATAGAAATAAATAGTTAGTATATTTCAATGGCGAAAGGATATGGTATTTTACTATGATTAGTACTATTTTAGTCACTGACGACAATGTCCTTGATAATGCAATTCTCAGAAACTATCTTTACAAGGAAAGGGTTAATATTATTTCAGCGTTAAATGGCAAAGAAGCTTTGGACTTGATTGAAAGCCGAAATGTAGACCTTATTATTTTAGATATTGTTATGCCCGTACTTGATGGTTTTGGTTTCTTGGAACAGTTTTCAAAGACTGCATATAGCAATGAAATTCCTGTAATAGTAGCCTCTGGATTAGAAATGACAGAGATAGAAAAAGTACTTAAATACGATATTTATGACTTTATTCAAAAACCACTTAACAACGTAAATAAGCTTATACTGGTAAATAAGATTAGAAAAGCCTTGAACTACAGGAAAATGCTTTTGGAGCTTAAGGCCAACTAGTATTTTATTATATATATTTTACCTTATTACCTAAGAACTGATATACTTAAATCTTATGTACTTTGCCATTTAGGATTGTACATAAGATTTTTTTATGTTACAGATTTTTACTGTTACTGATTTTTACTTACTGATTTTTACTTACTGATTTATACTTACTGATTTATACTTACTGATTTTACTTACTGATTTTACTTACTAATCTTTACTGTTACTGATTTTTATGCTACTGATAAGTATAGTATATGATTATTCATATACTATACTAAATTTACAATATACTAACTCACCCACCCGGATAGCTTATAGTCACTTTCCCAACCCTTGCAAGTATTGGACCCATAAGTATAATTGACGATCTCATTTCTGTAGCTAGATCTTCCGGAACTAACGTAGAAGTTATTGTTGACGAATCTACCACTACAACATTATTCTCAACTTTTACTTTACACCCGAGGTTCCTTAATATATCCAGAAGAATCTCCACATCTTTAAACATAGGACAATTTTTTATGATGTTTTCTCCACCATTTATGATTGTTGCAGCTAGAATTGGCAATACTGAATTCTTTGAACCATCTATTTCAATATCGCCTTTGAGTTTTCTACCTCCCGTGACAATAAATTTGTCCATATTTTACTGCACCTCCGTGACGTTGGAACACTTTCATAGTCGGTATATTCACTACAAGCCCTCCTTATTTATTTAAAAAACGTAGAATATTTGTGACGCTTAAGTCTTCTTGTATTAATATTCTATGCTTTTAGTACAAAAGTGTTACAGCGCATCTTCCAACCCTATTTTAAAACCACACCCGTCTTGTCTCCCAACACTTCTTTAACAGTTTTTTCAGCACTTATCCCAAAATAATACTTTTGTGTGTCATTACCGCTTTTCGGCAAGCCCCATTCTGCCAAAAGACCACCTATGTTTTGAACATAGGTATTACCTGAAAACTTGGCCTGATATTGTTGGGGTATTACTGTAAAGCCAGCTACAATTGGTTTTCCACCTATAAGTCCATATCTCGATTTGTAGAGTACATTGTTTTTTACCGTTATGTTTGTACCTGATTTAGCAGGAAAACCAAACATAATTACGCAATTTCCATTATTAGGCTCACTGGCATAACCCCAATTATAGTCTAGATCAATGTGAGACCATCCAAAGCCCATATACAATAAGTAGTTATCCTCGATAAGAATTTTATTAAATAGTGGTTTGTCATAGGTATCAGAATTCGTTGCGCCCCAATCGGCGACTAGAATACCACCCGAGCATCTTTCTACCAGATTGCTCTTAATGGTGGCATTTTCCACGAGTCTCAGATTTTCATCCCAGCCGGATCCCATTTCAATGGCTAGTGCCTGGTCATATTGATGGTGGATATAATTATTTATAGCAGAGCAGTTAATACCCTTTTTATCAGGACCACGTCCTAATGTAATGCCATCGCCAACACGCAACACACACTCCCTACCAAATTGAGAGAAATTCATTATCGCACCACCCAGCCAACCTACTTCACAATTTTGAACAGTTGAATTGCTGCATATTTGTATTCCTGTTCCGTTACTATACATGACACAAAGATTATCTATAGTATTTCCATCAGAGCCCTGAACCATAAATTCACTGCCGCCGTTGTCCTTGAGGCAGAGAAATTCGATAGAGCTATATATTTTACCGGGGTTTCCTGCATCGCAGCGCAGATATAACTTACCCTGCTTTACCAATTCGAATCTGGCTTCCTCAGAGGAGTACCCGGTATAGTCAACAGCACTAAACAGGGTTAGATTTTCAAGCTTTTTTATATCAATAGGCTTTCTGGTTACAATATCAACATATTTACTGCCATCCCAATATGCTTCCCTTCTTGCCGCCCAACTTTTCCCATCATCAAATACAATACCGCCTGTATCATACATATCCTTATAAAACACCCAAATATTTTTTGTGCCCTCTAATAGCTTCCATTTATCAGGGCTGGCACCATTTTCAGGTGAGCCGAAAATTTTCGGCTTATTGCCTTCCCCATAAGCGGAATAGGTTACGTTATCTTTACATTTTATAAGTCCCCTCCAAAGTCCCCCGCGTTGAAAGAAAACGCCATCTCCGGCTTTTAAATCAGCATTGTTTACCTTTTCCAACGTAGCCCAGGCTGTAGAAGGAGAGCGTCCATCGTTATTGTCATTTCCTGAGTTGGATACATAAAAGGAGGTACCTTTAATAGTTACATTGGTTTTACTGTTTAAAATAGCCTTGCGCCGCTCATCAGCTTTTTTTAAAATAGAAGCCTCTGCTACATTTCTTGCGATTTCAGTCTCCTGAGGCTTTGAATCATACAGTCTTAATGCTGCACGCAACCCATCCTCATAAGTAAACACCTTATCGGGATGCATGGAAACCTTTACAGTATCAAAGTCAAATATCGTCTTTTCACTATACAGCGAAATTCTCCCCATGGAGTAGAAATATGCAGCTACCACGTGATTGCCCCACGTGTCGGCACCAAGTTTGGCCTGTTTGTTCCAGTCGGGAAACAACGGATAATTAAAAGAAAACTTACTCCATGCGCCATTACCAATTAAATCATTTGTTATGCCCCAATCGGTATTAGTATTACAATAATCAGCCCCAAGTGCGCTGGCGGCATAATAGACAGCAAGCATCCCCTCTTCACGGCGCATTGTTTTAGTTGATGCTCGTGCCTTGGGTAATTGCTTCTTCCATTGTGCCAGCGCACTAGATTTAGATAGTTTAACTGATACATCTAGCATTTGAAAAAACTGCTTATATGTAATAGGTGTATTTTTGGAAGAAGAATAGCTTCCTATGCCAAGTGACACTGCCCTAGCCAATTCGGCATCGCTGTATGTGGGAGTTGACACAGATGTTTTTATAGGCTTTGTGTCGGCAAGGGCACTACTTGTAGAGAGAAGGATTGAAACGAAAATCAGAATAAACGATAAAATCTTAAAATGAATTCTCAAATAGATGACCTCCTATAAAGTATCGAATTATTCTCAAGTTAATATTATTTAAATAAATATTGCTCAAAAGTATATCATTCACGGAATTTTGCTTTTTATTTCCAATAATACTCTAGCATATAATTCCATTTTTTTCAATTAATATCCAATAATCCGAGAGTAAAATGGCCGTCCTAAAATACTAGTAAAAATAGCTAATTTTAAGGTATAATAAAATTATTCTAAAGTACATAACTTTTTTGGTATTACTACTTGAAAGGTTTGGTCAATTGATACGGGAATTATATTCCAATCTAGCTAATTATAATATTATGTTAATTAAGGAAAAATATATACTTACACAATTTTATTACTAAGGTGAAAAATATGTCTGTTAATACTACGAAGAAAATTAACCTTTTGAGCATTGCACC
>JAEZFR010000425.1 GCA_023417285.1 Bacillota bacterium | reverse complement strand
GTTTTCATATTTACCACAAAAAAAATTCTCCTTTTCTATGTCTTGGCATTTTAATAGCGCAATGGCTTTAGCTGCATCCATAGGAGATCCGCCCCCTATAGCTATTACCATATCAGCATCCATACTTTTTGCAAGAGCAACCCCTTCATATACACAGTCAACAGTAGGGTTACTCACTACCTTGTCGTATATGAAATACTCCAATCCTTCTTGTTCTAGAGCATTGGTAACATCAAGAAGTGCTCCGTTCTTCTTTGCCGAGGTTTTACCGGTGACAATAATTGCCCTTTTACCCAATGTTTTGAATACCTCAGAATTTTCAATTATGCAGTTTTTAGCCATTATTATCTTTGTTGGCATAAAATAATTTATCTTCATACTAACCCTCCAATATCGCTGTTATCTAATTTAGAAAATATGTTACTAAGTCTTGCGGAATCTAATCCAACAGATATTAATGCTATACATATTCTTTATCAACAATACTTAGTACTTCATCAAGCTTACTCAATTCTTCTTTGAGTTGTTCTTGAGTTATTATCAAAGGCGGAGCAATCATTATCATATTTTCGTGTGAATATGTCATAAAGCCACGCTGAGCAAGCAGACCTATTATCCTTTTCATTATGCCAGCAGAATCTGCCCCGTAAGCAACCAGAGGCTCTTTTGTCTCCTTATCCTTAACCAATTCAACAGCCGAGAATAGTCCAATATATCTCACATCACCAACGCACTTATGCTCTACCTTTATTTTCTCAAGTTCATTAGCTAGCACCTTACTTGTTTCATTTACTTTGTCAATTATGTTTTCATCCTTATAGAAGTTCATGCAAGCAACACCTGCAGCACATGCCAATGGATGCCCACTATATGTAAGACCACACAGTAGTGTATTCTCATCAAAATACTCTGCTAACTCTTTTGTCACCGCAACACCGCCCAATTGAACATAACCACAAGTAACACCCTTTGCAAAGGTTACTATGTCAGGCGTAACGCCCCAGTGCTCAAAGGAAAACATCTTGCCTGTTCTACCGAAGCCAGCCATTACTTCATCACATATCATCAAAATACCGTAGTCATCACAAATCTTTCTAACCCCTTGTAAATATCCTTCAGGCGGTATTATGATACCATTTGAGCCAGTTACTGTTTCTAGTACTATTGCAGCTACATTATTCTTACCTTCATAAATTATTTGCTCTCTGAGCTTATCAACGTAATATTCAGAAGCAGCTTTTTCCGACTCAAATTTTATTTTTTCTCTATAAATGTATGGATCAAAGAATTTTACAAAACCAGGAATACCAGGCTCCAAAGGGTATCTCCTTGGTTCGCCTGTCAGATTACCAGCACCAAAGGTTGAGCCATGATAGCTCCTGTAGCGAGAGAAAATCTTGTTTTTACCAGTAAACATTCTTGCAATTTTAATTGCATTTTCATTTGCATCAGCTCCACCGTTTGTAAAAAATACTTTGCCAAAATTGTCTGGAAGTACCTCGATAATCATCTTTGCTAACGTAGACCTTGGTTCAACAGCAAAAGATGGGGACATGTAGCAGAATTTTTCCGCCTGCTCCTTGATAGCATCTATTATCTGTCTATTTCCATGCCCAACATTCAAATTTACTAGCTGAGAAGACATATCAGAGTATCTTTTTCCATCATAATCCCAGAAATATATACCCTCCGCTTTCTCCACCGCAATAGGATTAATCCCCTTTTGTTTAGACCATGAGTGCAAATTGTATTCCAATGATGCACTTTTTATTTCAGCTGCGTTCATTTTATTCCCCTCCTTCAATAATAAAAAGGCACGCCACCTCGTTTTAAATTGTTAAAATCAGTTGCATAAATAAAAGGCAAGTGGCCTAGTTTTAAATTGTATAAATCATTTACATAGTAAAAATCATCACCATAATCCATTTCTGCATCAACCAATCTACCACCTAACATTCAGCATTCCTGTATGGCCTCTTCAATAGTATCTAAGACAAAGCTCATTTGCTCGTCACTCATTACCAGTGGTGGTAGCATTCTTATTACATTACCATAAATACCTGCGGACAATAAAATGACACCTTTTTGGTAGCAGTACTTAATAATCTTTGCCACCAAGCTCTTGTTTGGCTCCTTTGAAGCTTTATCTGTGACAAACTCAACACCCACCATTGCGCCTAGCCCTCTGACATCTCCTATAACATCATACTTCTCTTTCATCTGAGAGAATCTATATCCCATCAATCTGCCCAGTTCTGTTGCTCGCTCACATAAATCCTCTCTCTCTATCTTTTCTAATACCTTAAGAGCAGCCACACATGCAATTGGACTTCCGCCATAAGTACCTCCAACTTCCCCTTTACCAGGAGCGTCCATTATTTGCGCTTTCCCAACTACGGCACTAAGTGGTAGCCCAGCAGCAATTGATTTCGACAAGGTCATAATATCAGGTTCGGCATTAAAATTCTCAATTGCAAAAATCTTGCCTGTTCTAGCAAACCCAGACTGAATTTCATCGGCAATAAATAAAATATCATGCTTGTGGCACACCTCAATAAGTGCTTTGAAGTAGTCCTTTGGAGGTACAATAAAACCGCCCTCACCTTGTACTGGCTCTGCAATAACTGCCGCAATATTATCACCTGATAACTCTGTCTTTAGCAGAGTATCAAACCTTTCAACGCAGGCAAGGCCGCATTCTGGGTACTTGCAATTCATTGGGCATCTGTAGCAATATGGTGAAGGTATTTTATAAGTTTCACCTGGGAATGGACCTAAACCATTTTTGTAGGGCTTCACCTTGCTGGTAAGTCCCATTGCCATATAAGTTCTACCATGAAAGGCTGTCTCAAGGGATATGATTCCCTGCTTTTTTGTATATTTTCTGGCAAACTTAACTGCATTTTCAACTGCTTCTGCACCACTGTTTGCAAAAAATGCCTTTGCACTGCCGCAAATAGGTGCAATGCTGGATAGGCTTTTAGCCAAATCTATATAGGGCTGATACGGAAGTACTTGAAAGCAAGGATGTATGTATGCATCTAATTGTTCCTTCACTGCTGCTATTAAATTTTTATCACAATGCCCCGTATTTTGTACTCCGATAGCAGC
>JAEZFR010000389.1 GCA_023417285.1 Bacillota bacterium | reverse complement strand
TACTTTTCCAAGGGTATCTTTAGAATGACTAGTACCAGCATTACTGTTGCTATTGCAATCATAAGCGGATTGAATAATGCGATTTTTGTTTTCTTATTTAACAGTATCCCTAGTTCAAAGGCGAGCAAGGATATAAGAACAGCAAAAGTTGGTGTTTCGATTATGTACCTCATCGCCTTGACCTCCTTTTTACAAGCTCCATAGTGCCTCCGGTAACAATCATTACAAGAAATGTGGTTACCAGACAAATGACCAGCAGCGGGATTAAATTGGCCTTCAGAATTCCGGTATATGCTAGCAATCCAACCCCGGCCGGGATAAAGAAGAATGCAAGGTGATCCAGTAGAAACTTTGTAATATCCTCTATCATGGAAAGCTTAATTATGCCGGTCAAAAGGCATATAAATAGCAATATCATACCTATTATGCTTCCAGGCAAGGGTACATGTAGTACCCTGTTACAAAACTCGCCCAAAAAGCATATAAATAATATAATCAATAATTGTCTTAATAGCTTCATTTTTTACTACCCCTATTTTGTCCTCATTGGTTTCTGAAAATTTGTACCTATTCAAATTCTTAATTGGCTCTTGTTCTAACTATATATTCAGCTCTGTTCTAGCTCTATTTTTAACTCTATTCTAGCTCTATTTTTAACTCTGTACTAGCTCTATTTTTAACTCTATTCTAGCTCTATTTTCAACTCTGTACTAGCTCTATTTTTAGCTCTGTTCTAATTCTCTTTTCAGCTCTGTTATCTTATCCCGCAATTCTGCAGCTCGTTCAAATTGTAGGTCTTTTGCGGCTTGTACCATTTCTTTTTGCAGCTTATCAATGGTCTTACTAAGGTCATCAATGGACATTTTACCAGACTTTACAGAGTATTTAGCCTCGTCCTCAGCTGCCTTAGTAGCTTCAATAAGGTCCCTAACAGACTTTTGAATTGTTTTAGGAACAATACCATGTATACTATTAAATTGTGTTTGTATGCTTCTACGCCTGTTTGTTTCACTTATTGCTCTGCTCATCGAGCCAGTAATATTATCAGCATACATTATAACCTGACCTTCTGAGTTTCTAGCCGCTCTACCAATTGTCTGAATCAAAGAGGTTTCAGAACGTAGGAAGCCCTCCTTATCAGCATCAAGAATTGCAACGAGTGATACCTCTGGAATATCCAGTCCTTCTCTCAAAAGATTAATTCCAATAAGTACATCAAACACACCCAGTCGTAAATCCCTTATAATTTCCATTCTTTCAAAGGTAACAATATCCGAGTGAAGGTACTTAACTTTGAGATTGAGCTCCTTCATATAATCGGTTAAATCCTCGGCCATTTTCTTTGTAAGCGTTGTTACAAGCACTCTCTGATTTTTTTCGGTACGCTTATTAATCTCCCCTATTAAGTCATCAATCTGTCCCTTTACCGGTCTAACAATTATCTCAGGGTCAACAAGTCCAGTTGGTCTGATTATCTGCTCAACTATTTGTGTAGAGTGCTCCCTTTCATATGCAGCCGGTGTAGCACTTACATATACTACTTGATTTACCCTTTCTTCGAACTCCTTAAACATCAGCGGCCTGTTATCAAAAGCAGACGGCAGTCTAAAGCCATATTCCACAAGCGACTGCTTTCTAGCCCTATCTCCATTATACATCGCACCTATCTGCGAAACAGTAACATGGGATTCATCTATTACAAGCAGATAATCGTCTGGGAAGTAGTCTATTAATGTAAATGGAGAGCTTCCAGGTGCTCTGCCACTAATATGCCTGGAATAATTCTCGATGCCTGAGCAAAAGCCTATCTCTGACATCATTTCAAGGTCGTATCGGGTTCTCTGCTCAATTCTTTGCGCTTCAAGCAGTTTACCTTCCATTTTGAACTGCTCTATTCTTTCCTCTAGTTCCTTCTCAATAGTAACAATGGCTTTTTCCATTTTGGGGCGAGTAGTGGCATAGTGAGATGCAGGGAATACTGCTATATGATTTCTTGTACCCAAAATTTCCCCTGTCAAATAATCAACCTCAGTAATTTTTTCAATCTCATCTCCAAAAAACTCAACCCTTAATACCATTTCGGAGCTATTTGCAGGAAAGATTTCCAGAACATCTCCTCTTGCTCTGAAACGTCCCCTTCTAAAATCAATTTCGTTTCGCTCATATTGTATTTCAACAAGCTTCCTAATAATCTCATCCCTATCCTTCTGCATACCCACTCTGAGTGACAGCATAAGGTCAGTGTAATCTTCCGGGTCACCCAAACCGTAAATACAAGATACACTTGCAACAATAATAACGTCCCTTCTTTCAAATAGCGCTGCTGTTGCAGAGTGTCTTAACTTATCTATCTCTTCATTAACAGAAGAATCCTTCTCTATATAGGTATCTGTAGTTGGGATGTAAGCTTCGGGCTGATAGTAATCATAATAGGACACAAAGTATTCAACAACATTGTTGGGGAAAAACTCTTTAAACTCGCTGCATAGCTGCGCTGCAAGTGTCTTATTGTGCGCTATAACAAGCGTGGGCTTTTGAACCTGCTCAATAACCTTTGCCATTGTATATGTTTTTCCTGAACCAGTAACTCCCAAAAGTGTTTGATGCTTTTCACCCTTTAATATCCCATCAGATAAAGCAGCAATTGCTTTTGGCTGGTCACCGGTAGGCTGATATTCAGATACTACCTCAAACTTATTCATAAATTTCTCCTGTCGCAATATGGTTATTTATTGAATTAACTTATAATATTTTTATCCTAAATTAATAAATTATTTCCATTTTACCATGAAAACTTATGCATATCAAACATATGTTTGGATTTCTTTGACAAGTGTGCTTCGGCTTCGCTAATCGCACACACAAAAGGACGCCCCCGATAATACCTCAAGGCCGCCCTTTAAAACGCAAATAATTTATTAAGTTTTGGGAACTAATCCAACCTTTTTATAAACCTTTGATACAGTCTTTCTTGAAAGATAAAACGCCTTTTCTGCGCTTTCTTTAAGCACTGTATTCAAAAAATCCTTATTTGAAGAATACTCATTATACCTTTGCTGAACCGGTTTCAAAACATCAGCAACTGACAAACCTACAGCTTCCTTCAGATCGCCGTAGCTGAGGCCTGCAAACTGCTTTTCAATCTCCTCTATGGTTTTACCTGTTGTACTTGAGTATATGCTTATTAGATTGCTTACACCCGGCTTATTTTCCTCATCATATCTAATCTCTCTTTCAGAGTCAGTAACGGCGCGCTTAAACTTACGCAGTATTACGTCCTGAGGGTCTAGAATAGATACATAAGCATTCTCATTTTCATCCGACTTAGACATCTTCTTCTCAGGTTCCTGTAGGCTCATTATTTTTGCGCCAATCTTAGGAATGTATGCTTCAGGAATCTTAAAAGTTTCACCATATATATTATTAAAACGCTCAGCAATATCTCTTGTAATCTCAAGATGCTGTTTTTGGTCCTGACCAATTGGAACAAGATCAGTTTGGTAAAGAAGTATATCTGCTGCCATAAGCACAGGATAGGTATACAAGCCAGCATTAATATTGTCTGAATGCCTCTGTGACTTATCTTTGAACTGAGTCATTCTGTTCAATTCACCCATATAAGTATAACAATTTAATATCCAAGCTAATTCAGCATGACCGCTAACATGTGATTGAAGGTAAAGTATACATTTCTGAGGATCAAGTCCACATGCCATGTAAAGAGCCAAAAGACTAAGACTCCTCTGCCTAAGCTCTGCGGGTTTCTGCCTGACAGTAAGTGTATGCATATCTACAACACAATATATGCAATCATATTCGTCCTGCATAGGTATCCAATTTTTAATAGCTCCCAGGTAGTTGCCTATTGTCAGATTTCCGGAAGGCTGTACCCCACTAAATATTCTTTTTTTCTGTACATTTTGCTCCATATAATATCCCATTCCTTTCTAACAATAGATTTTACCATTGAATAGCTTTGCTAACAACCCTTATCCTTTTTTTTAATATATCCAATATAGGCAATAGCAAAACCCAATCCCGCTATAAAATAATATATTCCACTCGCTTGCCTACCTGATACAAATTTTAGTGCAGAAAATCCAAATAAAACTAATGAAAAGAAT
>JAEZFR010000388.1 GCA_023417285.1 Bacillota bacterium | reverse complement strand
TCTTTGGACAGATGGATTGAATTTCAAAAATCACATATAAAAAATCATATTGATTTTCATGAAGATAAAGAATTTGAAAAATTTTATACCTTTTTGAATTCAATTTTTTCAAGTCGAGTATATCGCCCTACTGCTGTTAAAATTTTAAATAATGGATATTTTATAGAGGCAAAATCATGATGGAAGTCATTGGAAAAGTTTTTAGTATTGTAAGGAAGAAAAATAAAAATCAGTGGCGACAAGTAAAATATCCTCCTACATTATCAATAACATTATTAGGTTTCATACCATTGAGGGTTTTATTACTAATCATAGCTATATTTCTCGAAGTTAGTATTACCTTGAATGTTTCAGATAGAGTTCACAATAATATTGGACAATTCTTATTAACAATAATCTTTTTTTATCTAATATACAAAACCATACAATATTATATAAGGTTTCAAAGAATGAAACGAGCAGGAAAAAACAGTGATATTCAAAATAATTTAAAATATTTAATTCATTCTTTGAAGCTATATGACGAAGAACCATTTGAGGTAGAAAAAGACGGGAAAGTAAAAATTGAAAAGAGAATCGTTAGAGTTATTAGGATTTTCTATAGGGAAGATGATAAGAATGTATATGTCCGAATAGCTAAGGACGGTGATAGATTTACACAAATATCTTCCACATTAAGTGAAAATATTGAAAGTGCCTTACAGTTAGTATTGGATAGAACTAATTCAACTGTTGAATATTCTGAATATATATTCTTGAAATTTAGAGATAAAAGAATTGACTTAGCTTCAAGTATAAATAATTTGCAGAAAAATTCTGATGTTATTCAGATTAGTGGAAATATCTCTTATGTGTTATCTAAAACGCCCCATTCTCTCATTGTAGGTGGTACAGGAAGTGGAAAGAGTTTTTTCATTTTCGGAAAAATTCTATCATATTTAAGATTAACCCCACAAGCTGACTTAAGGATAATTGACCCAAAGAATGCTGACTTATCTTTGTTACGCTTTGTAACTGGGTTTGAAAACAAAGTAGCCACAGAAGCCAATCACATATGCCGGATTTTGAGAGAAGCGGTTGAGCTAATGGAGCAAAGATATTCTCAGTATTTTAACGATATAAGTGCTTTTGGCAAAACGTATAAGGACTTCAATTTACCTGTTGTCATAATAATCTTCGACGAATTTTCTGCTTTTATGCATTCAGTTGATAAGAAGGTAGCTAAAGAAGCATTAGATTATGTTTTTACTTTAGTAATGAAAGGTAGACAAGCTGGCTGTATGATTGAAATTCTCATGCAGAGACCGTCAGCTGACGATTTGCCAACAAACATTCGTTCACAAATGGGATTTAAGGCGGGACTAGGTGCTATGGATTCAATTGGTTATAACATGATATTTGACACTAATAATGTTGAATATAAAACTGTTACCGAAAAAGGTGGCGGATATATTCAAATAGACGGCTTACATACTACTCCAGTATATTTTGAAACTCCTTTTATTGCTAAAGACTTTGATTTCATAGCAGAAATAGAGAAGTTAATGAAATTTTAGTAAAAATCTGATTCTAATATCGATACAAATTTAATTATGTACAAAAAATACAGGCGTAACTTTTTACGAGTGTTTTGGTGGCGATACATTCGCCAAGCGGAGCGTCAAGAAACGCTCGTAAAAAGTTATGCAATGTCGGGCGTTTTTTGCCCGACACAAAAAAAGAAAAATTAGCGAAGCAACCAGTGAGTAACACTGGTGAACCTAGCTCATGGAAAATTGGCGGAATGCCTGCTACTACAGACTTATAGCACGTTTTAAAATCCCGAGAGTTCGGGATATTAAATAAAAAAAATACATAGAAAAGGTGGTAATTATTATGGCAAAACTTATTTTAAAATCTACTAATCTTCATTCGTTGAATGATTCAGAAAATATCGATTTGGGTGATTTTCATTTTGATATTAAGCAGTTCAAAGTACCTACAGCTTTGGTGATTCAAAAAGAGGGTTATACAGTGAAAATTGAAAAGGAAAAGAACTTAAACGGGGAGTTGATTGAAACTGGAAAATATGCAGTTACTTTCAAGGTTTACGACAGACCATTTATTGAGCTAGTACTACAAAATGGTGGTGTTGAAATTGGCTCGCCCATTACAGTAGTAGTTGAAAAACAAGATAGTCTACCTATTTTGGATAATTACGAGGAAGGTGAATTTATTCCAATTTCTTTTACAGGGTTAAAAGTTAAACCTAAAAAAGTACAGAAAAAAGCTTTTGTAGCTCAAGGTAAGCCGATGATTGACACATGGCAGTACTCAGAAATTAAGATTGAAGCTGATAGTTATATAATAGGTGATTCTAATGAGCCAAAAGCGAAGTAATCAATGTTTAATAGACTATTTTCGGTGTTCTATACCTGATAGTCACTTTTCAATCGTTGCAGATGGTATTTTAGGAATCCCTATCTCCGAGTTTTCCTCGGAGATTAAGGGTTCTCCATATCCTACCTATGACGCATGTATTAGCTTTGCAAATATTAAGATGCATTTTTCCAGTAGTCATAATAGCGTTCTTATAGATATGTCGGGGCAGGCGTGTAGACAGTATGAAGAATATATGAGTAGAGCTGACGGATTCCACTGGTACAAATTCATTTCATTTATCTTAGAAAAACAAGGGAAAGTATCAAGAATTGATTTAGCACTAGATATTTTTGATGATTCAAGTCCATCCGTACAAATTTTACAAGACTATGTAAAACGTGGGCAATTAAGCACAAGGACCTACAGATATATTGAGATAAATAGCGGAAGAATTCTCGATGGCAAATTGATGGGATTCACATTGTATATCGGTTCGTCTCCTCAAATCTTACGAATCTACGACAAAAAGCAAGAAAGAAAAGACAATGCTGATGAACTAGTGAATGTTGAAAAATGGGTCAGATGGGAATTAGAATTGACTGAACAAAAGGCAATGCAAGTTGCACTTCATATTTCGAACGGGAAACCACTAAATCAAATTATTAAGGGCATTTTGTCCGCTCATTATTGTTTTAAGACACAGCCTAAAAATAGCAGTGATTTTAATAATAAGAGTAGACTTCCTACAATGCGTTGGTGGCAAAAGTTTGTAGATGGAATTGAGGCAATTCCATTAAATGTGAAGCGTGAGAAGCTAACTTTAAAGGAAAAGAAAAATTGGGTTGAGAATTCTACTGTAAAATCAATTAGTATGCTTTATGAGTCATTTAGGCGTGTATATGGAGAAACATATGCAGAGACATATCTTAGAGAATTGGTGGAAATGGGAAAAGAAAAAATCACTAATTCTGACAAAACATTAATTGAGCAACGTGTTTTGGAGCTTATGAGTGAAGATGAGTATTAGTAAAAATTGAGTAGTTGTTTTGATGAGTACGATTATTTGCAAATATCATTTAGTTAACTTTTTTACCTATTGCTATTAACTAGCGGAAAGGATTTTTATAATGAGGAATTTTATTTTAATAATTATAGCTATTTCAATATTTGGAGCGTCTGCCATCGTAGCAGATGCTCAACAAGCAGATGAACAAAATAAGCTCAATATTTCAATTAACATTGGTAAAGATAATACCTTATACATAGAAACGAATAAAAAAGCTTATTGGTTCATTCCTTATATAATAGAAAATGAAAGAATCTTATTAAGTGCTGCTACTATTGAATCAATCATTAATGAATGTGAAGGGAGTACAGTATGTATAGTATCAGACGTTTGTTCCGATGATGCCCCAAAAACCATTTTGAGTTATAAAGAATTAGAGTTTGAGTATACTGCCGATACTCATTTTTTTAATATGTACTCCGGGAACGATATACACAGAGATATTGAATTAGATACTTTTCCAGTATGGTCAAGAATGGAAACAACGGAAATAAATAAATATACTTCATACAGAACTGGCAACATGTATATTCCTCTAAGAGCTACATTTGAAAACTTAGGCTTTACAGTTCTTTGGAATGGCGGAGATAAAAGCATTCAAATAGTAAAGTAACGCTGGTCTGAAAATAAAATAGGCTAGTAGCTTAGTATGGCAAGCATAGGCACTAAAGGAGGAGTTCTAATGAGTACGACAATTTGTAAAGATGATTTGGTTAAGCTTGGTTATAGAAATTATCAAGCAGTATCACTAATCAGACAAGCAAAAGCAATTATGGTTCAGAAAGGTTGTCCTTATTACAATAACAAAAGGCTTGGCAGAGTTCCAAGAGAGGTAGTCGAATCCATTTTAGGCGTTTCTCTCATATCAGAGGTGGGTAATTTCTAGTGGAAAATAAAACACAACAAAGAACTAAATATCCCGGTGTATACGTTGATGATAAGGGCAATTATTTTTATCAATCGGAATTTGGAATTGATAGAATCACAGGCAAACGAATACGAAAAAAAGGAAGAAGAGACATTAATGGCAAGCCTTTTTCTTCTGCATTTGAAGCTAACAAAGAGTTAACTAGATTAAAAAGAGAATATCATAAGGTCAATAGTTATGGAAACTATAAAATGACTTATGAGCAATTTATGAGAACCGTGTATATGCCTTACTATCAGACTGATGTTGAAGGAAGTACATTTGCTTCTCGTGAATTTGCATTTGAAATTTTACTTGATAGATTTGGCTCTATTTCCCTTCGCTCTATTTCAGTTGAGAACGTACAAAACTTTCGAACATGGTTATTATCAAGCCAAGAAAATGGTGGAACTGGATATTCTCAATCATATGCCAGTCTAATTTTTGGAGTCTTCCGAAAGAGCTTGGATAAGGCAGTTGAAATGCAATATCTGGAATACAATATTTCGAAAAAGGTAAAAGCAATATCAAAAGGAAAAGCTGTTATACCATATTGGACGAAACAGGAATTTGAAAAAGTAATTAGTCAAATTTATATAGGCGATTTTTATGAGCATTTGAATTTTGTAATGCTATGGATGTATTATATGACTGGGATTCGAGTGAATGAAGGTACTGCCTTGTACTGGAATGATGTTGACCTAAGTAAAAAACGGTTACGAGTCCATCATATGTTAATTATTAAAACGCGAAATGACTGGAAAAGAAATTCGTATACTAAAACTGAAGATGGGAAAAGAATAATTGCCTTAGATGATGATACTATAAACATTTTAAAAGAATGGCGTAGCCGACAATCAGAAGTAGGCTTAGGTAATGAAAATGACTTTATTTTTAGTTATGATGGGTTGCCAATGATTAAATCAACAATAGCTCGGATCATTAGCCGATATGCAAAACTGGCAAAGGTGAAGAAAATTCAAGCAAAAGGTTTACGCCATTCTCATGCTTCATATCTAATCAACGAGTTTAATGTTTCAGTTCTTGTTTTATCGCAACGCATGGGACATTCAAGTCCTGAAATAACTTTAAAGCATTATGCTCATATGTGGAGTGGGGCTGATACGGCTATTGCTGAGTTAATGGCTGGAAATGTAGAAATTAAAACTGCAGACCAAACAAAAATTAGGTTTAATGGGAATCAATCATTGAAAAAATAGTGTAAAGAAATATTATCGAATGAAAAATGGTGTAGAGAACCGTTTACAGTGAAAGGGGGTGTGATAGCCTTTTAGGCATGACTATAATAAAGAATTTCTTTCAATTTAAATACTATCTTTGCACTTCTTCTATTGTCCGTATTAACAGGAATATGTATAATTGTATTATACTGGTATCGACTGTTAAGAAGTAGTTCGCTGATGCACAAACCAGTGGGGATTTTTTAAATTGTATTTTGTAAAAGCATAGTTATGTGCAATAGCAAAGTTAAAGTGTTGAGCATTAGAATAAATAAAATATTAGATACGAAGGAGTGCTGAAATTATGGATATTAGTAAGGCTATGGAAGCGTTTGTGATACAAAATGAAGGGTATACATATGATTTGAATAATTTTAAAAAATATATTCAGGAAGGAAAAGGCTTACCTTTAGAAGATACTGTTTTTGGAGGCATTGATACCGATGATATTATTGATAGCATAAAATATAATATAATCAACTCAGACTATAGGTCAAAGTCCATAGCTCGCAAGTATTCTGTAGCAGTTGCTCAATTTTTTATTTTCGCAATTACTAATAATTTATTTAAAAACAAGGATATTTATGAAGAAATATTAGCCCCTAAAATTGATGATAAATCTTACTATGGGAAAATTAATACATTTATCAGTAATAACAGAGATCTTAATGAAAAAGAGACTATAAATACATTTACTGAAGATGAAGTAAAAGAGTTAATAGATAATTGTGATAAATTTATCCAAAGAAAAGAAAAGCATAATAAAAAACGTGGATTTGAGAAAGTATCTCCAGCGATATGTATTAAATTAATGTTATTAACAGGCATAAAATATAATGTGGCACGTGAAATAAAGTTAAAAGACTTAGATGTGCTATCTAATGTTATTATTATAAATCAATTTAAGATTAGGCTACCTATCGTCCTAAGTAATCAGCTAAGATATTTCAAAGAATTGCAGGAAAAGGTTACTAAAAAAACTCCTGAGTACTTATTTACAGATTTTAAAGGTAATCAATGGGGGAGAAATACAAGTTCTTCAAAAATACCATTAATAATTAAACAATGTTTTGGTAGAAATGATACGACAGGAATAACTAAATATGGTATTGGTAATTTAATCAATGCGGGTGTAAATGATAGTGTAATTAAAAAGTTAACTAATGCAGAAGAAGATATAATTAAAAGCTGTATTACTTTTAATGAAAATGAGAATATAGAAAAATGGGATAAATATATTAATTCAAGGATTAGTAAAATTGACATTTACTATGAATTATAGGAGGTCTTCCACTGCACGTTATTATTTTGACTTGAACAACTTCAGAAAGTGCAAAAAACACACTATCCGAGTTACTCCCCAATTTGATATAATACCCACCATAAACCCCACCAAAAGAAGATGTTTTATTTGAAACCCCAGTATTTAAAGGGTTTGCGAAAGGATGGCTACCATTGAGTGGGAATAAACGCCGAGCGCTGCCCAAAGGCAGAAGAAGCGAAGGCGTTTATTGCGCAGCGCAAGGAGCAATGCGACGGAAGGGGAGCAGAGCGACTATGCAGCAAGCCGGGTACCTTTAGGTACGCCGAGCGCTGCCTGTTAGAATATAAGTATAATTTTTCCAAAACATAATGAAAAGTGTGTATGATGCTTACTTGAAAAAATAGGACATTGTACACACTTTTTTTACATTGATAAGAACATTTATGGAAGTAAGCAGTTCTAATGTTGAAAATTCTATAGGCTATGTCAGGAATATTAAAGGAAGGGAGGCTCAACTGACTTGCTTAAAGAAGTGATTTCATAATATTAAAAGGAAGTGACTTAAATGAAAAAACAATTAAAATGGTTTATTGCTGGGATAATTGTATGCAGTATCTTTTTAGCGATACCTTGGGCAGGAGGGGTTACTAAAAAATTAAATGAAGTATTTATTAAAAGCGAAGATATTACCACAGTACTTTCACCGGAAAAATTTAAACCAGAATATTTTTACGAAAGTGATTTAGCTATATATGATTCAGTAACCAATAAGGAAATAAAGCTGTTTATGACAAAGAATGAAATTGATAAAATATTAGGGACAAAAGGAAAGGCTACAGAGAATGCTTACATGTATAATTATTTTGGTCTGAACGTTTATTACCGTGACAATTTAACTGCTGTATTTTTAGATCTGAAAAGTAATGAAACAAAGAGGTATAGTACTGTCAGAAAAATAGCTTTAGGTGACACGAAAAGTGATATAATTAA
>JAEZFR010000364.1 GCA_023417285.1 Bacillota bacterium | reverse complement strand
ATCCAATTCGATTGCACGAAGTGCAGTTGCTGTATCAGTTGAAAAATAAGGATGACCTGTCCCGCCTGCAAGGAAAATGACCTTCCCTTGTTTTAAGGACTCACACGCTTTATCCTTGGAAAAAAGTTCTGACATACTACCACATGCAAATGGTGTGAACACAGCAGTCTCCATACCAACAAAGCGGAAAATTTCAGAAACATAGATGCAATTCATCACAGTTGCCAACATACCAATCTGATCTGCTTTGGTACGATCAATCGTTTCTGAAGTTCTTCCTCTCCAGAAATTACCGCCACCAATCACGACTGCAACTTCAATACCATCATCTACTAATGATTTTACCTGCTTACCAACTTCGATACAGGTAGCTTCATCAAAACCGGTCTTTTTATCTCCGGCTAAGGCTTCACCGCTTAGTTTTAACAATACCCTACTATAGGTTTTCATTATGCACTACCTCTCATCCTCTTTGTCCAAAAGATTGTAACACAAATATAAAAATATTTCTACTCAAAAATATCATTAATGTTGACATCGGAGTAACTTAAGGAGCAGAAGCCTTCCAAAACAGCACCATTGTTCATCTGAACAGATTTCGCTTTCACATTACCTTTGATAATTGCTGTCGAGTCAATAACAACTGGTCCGCTAATATCAATTTCACCTTTGACAGCACCCGCAATCACACCAGATGATGCAGTAATATCCCCAATAATCACTGTACCGAGACCAATTTTTACACTGCCTTCACTGTTAATGCAACCCTCTAAACGATCTGTATTCACATAAACTTCACTTGCCATAGAATTACCAGTTACTTTTCCGCTAATTGTTAATTTACCAAGACACTCAATATCCCCATTAATTGTTCCCATAACATCCAACGAACAATCAGAAATGATACTACCATGAATCGTTGTTCCCTTTGTAATTACAGTCACAGCTTCTTTATCTTCTTTTGCAAGTTCTGTATTCGGCGTATGTTTTACGTATTCTCCCTTTTGCTGTACAGCTTCTGTATTTACTTCCTTCGCTTCAGCTTTTTCATCATTTAATAATGTATCCAAAATTTCGGTATTTACTGCATTCTCATCATAGTCTACCATAGTTCCCTCCACATTTTCTTCCTGATTGCTTAATGCTTCTTCACTTTCGCTTTCACTTTCCTCATCGTTGCCTGCCATAGTCTCTGTATCATCGCTATCATCGGTCAGTATCAGTTCTGCCGCTGCAAGAATGTCCTTGTACATATCCTCATCCAAAAAATCATCCGTGATCTGTTCTTCTTTTGTTGTTTTCTCAGTAACATCTTTTTCTGCTGAATCCTTCTTCACTTCCTCATCGGCTTTATTATCACCCTTGAGGTCCTTAAACAATCCCATCAAGCCACCTCCTATACCTTCCTCTTATGCTGAACTCTTTATATGTAATTATTACCTTTTAAATATCATAAAATAATTGCATAGATTTGTAAAGTGTTATTTCGCACATCCAAACGTTTATTTTGTAAGAAACTACTAATAAACTCCTTGTAATCAACCGTTTCTTCATATTAATGATAAAGCGTTGTTGCATTATAATAAATATCACCTACTTATACTATATTTTGTTTCTAGAGTAGACGAATCACAAAATAAAGTATGTGTAGGTGATATTCGCATCATACGACCGTTATATTTCATATATAAAATTAAGTTTTCAATTCACTAACTCACAGTCAATGGTGTCATCTTAATTCTTTATTTCTGAGCTGGATCAGCTACAACTCCTGTAAATAAAACAATCCCTTCTGATGTCCGAAGCTGGTATAAGAATGGTCGGTTGAATTTAAGCTCTATCGTTTCTAACTCTTTTGGCATTGCTGAACCAGCTTCTAAACTTATCTCTGTATAAGCAGCTCCAACAACACCTTCTTCATCAAGAGTTATATGCACCTCTTGACTTGCATTCGATAGAAAGAGAGGTTCGTTTGATATTTGAGAAAAGTCAGCCCTCTCAGGATCAAAAGCAAGGGAGATACCAAGATTTTTTATAGTCTCAACTAGATTCATCTTATAACCATAATCAAACTTAGGTAAAGATAAGATTACCTTAGCTGCTTTCATATCTTTCAAATGAAACAGTTCACTTGGTGAGAATTTTGCTAACAAGGTTTCTGGTGATTGATCATCCTCTGGAAGACAAAAAATCATAGAATCCCCACTTTCCAAACGCATTTGATAGATTTTGTAACCCTCCCCTTGCTGATATGAATCCATAGAATTCATAGTATTTAAAAACTCAGCAAGAACCGTATCTTCCTTTGAAACATAAAACTCTTCGGTGGTATTATTAGCTTCATTAAACTCATCGACCCAATTATTCGCATAATAAATAGTATTCATAATGGTCATCACTTGAGAGTCTGCTAACACTATCTTCGGTTCTATTATCCCATTCGTAGCTTCCTTTACCCAATCTTGCATTGTGGTTACTGTTGCACTCTTACTAAAATCTACAGAAAAAATAGAGGCATGATAACGTTTGGATACAATATCACCGTACGAAGAAAGAAACGGGAAGTTTTGATCCATCCAAACTGCATTTGATACCTTAAGTTGATTCACCTTTGTATTACGATATAGCAACTGATAGAGAGTATCGATTGATGTTGCCAGTTCCTCATAATCTACCTTCTCCATTCCTAATACCTGAAAAATCTCATTTGCCGTATCCCCTGAACTTCCTTGAGCCAACACAGAAAGTGCTAAATACAAGCTAACTGGTGAATAAGAAAGGTTCACATTAGGCACTTTAAGTAGCTGGGTCGCTGAAGCATCTGCAAATTGATCTAACTTGCTTATGAAGTCCTCATTTACTATAATGCTCTCCCTTTTATTACGTAATTGCTTAAAGTCCGTAAAGATTTTTCCTTCTGGCTGAACTGCTATAACAGATAACATGTTCGCATCTTGCTTTTGGCAACCAATCGTAACAATCATACTTGCTGCTAACAAGATTGCTATATTTTTTTTAATTTTACTCCCCATTTGTATCTCCTTTCTAAACTTGTTAATTCTTAGACGAGAAAAGAAGAATAAAGTTCCCCCTTTACCCTTTTTTACAATAACTTGTCCCATCTCGCTCTAAGATTCCAAACAGAACGAGGTCTTTTCGAAGTGTGCAAAAATCATCATTGAAG
>JAEZFR010000359.1 GCA_023417285.1 Bacillota bacterium | reverse complement strand
ATAATCTTGATATTTATCAGATCAACTGTACTTTCTATTCGGCTTTAGGAGATAATGATGACTGGTATTTACTTGCTAGAGCAATTCAGTTTTTCACGCCAGGTATACCGCAGGTGTACTATGTGGGATTGCTTGCTGGTAGGAATGATATAGAGCTACTAGAAAAAACAAAGCAGGGAAGGGACATTAATCGCCATTATTACTCCCTTGAGGAGATTCATCAGGAAGTTAAACGCCCAGTAGTGCAAAAGCTTATAAAGCTTATGGAGTTTAGAAACAGCTGCACTGCTTTTGAGGGTGAATGCATTGTACATGATTCCGAAAACGGTAAATTAGAAATAGAATGGACATTTGGTAACGTAAAAGCCTTGCTAAGGGCAGATTGCAACAACCATAACTTCTCTGTTTTTACACGTGAGGGGAATAATGACTGGGAACAGTTTTTGTACACTTAATATTCTATAATGAGGTTATATGAAAAATTACAGACCATTAGTTCACTTTACGGCACCACAAGGCTGGATTAACGATCCAAACGGACTGATTTATTACAATGATAAGTACCACCTTTTTTATCAACATAATCCATTTGGAACTCATTGGGACAAAATGCATTGGGGTCATGCTATCAGCAATGATCTAATACATTGGGAGCACCTTCCTATAGCTTTAAAGCCAGATATGCCATATGATGACTCCAATTTTGGAGGCTGCTACTCAGGTAGCGCTATTGAGCATGAGGGCAAGATGGCAATAGTATATACGGGCTGCATAAAAAAAGATAACATAGAGTACCAGACACAGAACTTAGCCTTTAGCAATGATGGAGTTAATTTTTATAAATATGAAAATAATCCGATAATTGCTCTCCCTCCAGAGGGATATAGTAATCAATTTAGAGATCCTAAGATATGGAAGCACAATGATCTATGGTATATGGTTTTAGGGTGCAGTATTCAAAATAAAGGTTGTGTATTACTTTATGTTTCAAATAATTTTTACAAATGGGAATTTCGAAAGGTACTGCTAAATGCTGAAGCAGACCAGGGTGATATGTGGGAATGTCCCGATTTTTTTGAGATTGATGGAGAATTTGTTTTGACTGTATCGGTAATGAATTCTGCAGCATATCAAAATATGTGGTTTGTTGGTGGGTTTGACTACTCTACAGAAAATTTTGAGGTTAAGAACTTTGGTGAAATAGATTATGGGAGAGACTTTTATGCACCCCAATCATTATTAAACAAACACAATGAAAGGGTACTTTTGGCTTGGGCTGACAGCAGAGCCTTAAAAAGAGGACTTCCCAAAGATGTATTCAGCAAGATAGACAATTGGTGTGGAAGCCTTTGTATACCCAGAAAGCTAGGGGTTAATAACGGACGCTTATCACAACAGCTAATAGATGAATTGGTTTGCAATAAGGAGCTATTATTTAATGCCAAAGTATTATTAGTACAAGGTGAATTTATTAATGGTAAGTTTCAAAATGACGTGCTCTTGATAGAATTTGAGGTAGAGAAAACAGCTGCACATGATGTTTTCGAATTAGTGCTGACTTTTGATAATACTCAAATAGTTCCAATTACTATAAATTTCAGTATGCAGAACATATCTATAGACCTTGATAAAACAAAGCATTGCCAAGGGATAAAGCAGGGAGCTTTTAGTAGTTGCAGCAGGGTTGATATTCAGCTGTTGGTGGATAAAACCTCTATTGAACTATTTGCAGACAATGGAACATGTTGCTTTAGCTGTAATTTGTTCAGGGAAACACCAGAAATACATATGCTTCTTGCCTCAATTCATGGTAATACTAATTTAAAAAGCTGTGCTGTTTATGAGATATAAAATATATATGAAATAAAAGGATACCATAGAGGTATCCTTTTATTTTTAGATTACACTAATTACTATTAGCTCTTTGAACCAGTATACTGTTCAAATACCTTCTTTGTGATAGAGCCACCAATTTTGCCAGCTTCTCTTGATGTCAAGTCACCATTATAACCTTGCTTTAGGTTAACGCCAACCTGTGAAGCGATTTCATACTTCATGTTTTCAAAAGTCTGCTTGTTTCTAGCCATATTGAGTTTCCTCCTTTAGAATGTCACCAAGATTTCACCTTGACAGGTGATGATTACTGGTGTACTAATATAATCTGCATAAATAGAAAAAATATAATGGGAATTTATGTTTACCTCCCCAAGTTATAAGCATGCAAAAGGGCTGTCTTTTGACAGCCCCTTTGCTGAAGACACAAATTTTAGTGATTTCTAACAGGTTCCGATTCTCTAAATAGAAGGCTTATGCAATAAAGTCCAGCGAGACCTACTATTGTAAAAATAGTTCTGGTGATTAGTGAAGTTCCACCAAAAAGTGCTCCTACAAGGTCGTACTGAAATAATCCAACTGAAAGCCAGTTTAATGCTCCAATAATAACAACTATTAAAGAAACTCTATCCAATACTCTCATGGCAACAACTTCCTTTCAATAAATATTTTCTCCTCAATGGGCAGTACCCACGTAAGAGTGCTTTATGATTTTTGCATCGTTTATAGTATAATTAATTTATAAAAAAATATTCAGAAAATAAAACTCCGCGTCCCTCAAAAAGGAACGCGGTGTATTTAAATAACCGCTCTGCAAAAAGCAGTTTGGTTAGTCCTGACTAGGTTTTAATAATCAGGATTTTAAATTTTTTTCATAATTTCAATAAAGGTCTGTAAAAATATAGTATGAGAGGGGTGTAGAAAAGGTGCAAGATATATTAAGTCCAAATTTACCAAAAGAAGAAGTTACATATGTTGTTATTGATGGACGAGCAGACAATACCATTTTGAAAAGTTTTTCTGACTTAAAAATAAATACAATTTTAACTCAAAGACATCCTGATGTTTATGAGGCTATTTCATATCATCCCGATATTATGATGCACCATATAGGAGCTAATAGAATAGTTGTGGCACCAAATACTCCGGAGACTTTGATAGACAGTCTTGAGAATTTAGGAATGGAAATAATATTAGGAGCTACAAAACTTAAGGAAAAGTATCCAGCAACAATTCCTTATAACGTAGCGAGGGTGGGAAAATTCGCATTTCACAGCACAAAATATACCGACCCTGTTTTGCGTAGATTACTAGAAGATAAAGGTGTTTTGCTAATAGATGTTAAACAGGGATACACAAAGTGCCTCACTTGTATTGTGGATGAAAACAGTATAATAACCTCAGATGCAGGCATTTGCAGTGCTGCAAAGGAAGTTGGCATGGATACGTTGTTGATAGAGCAGGATAAAGCTATCAGCCTAAAACCCTTTGATATGGGCTTTTTTGGCGGAGCAACAGGTTTGATAGCACAGAATACTTTAGCTGTGACAGGTAATATTAATAATATGAAATCATACGCGATAATAAAAGATTTTTTAAAAATGAGAGGGAAAGAGCTTGTTTTTCTAAGTAACCGCGGTGCAATTGATTTAGGCTCAATACTGCCGATAAAAATAGGACTTTGATAAAAGTAGGCAGCTCAATACTGCCGATAAAAATAGACTCTTGATAAAAATGGCTACGCATTGACACACCCACAAAAAAAGTACTGCATATAATGTATAAGAAAATGCTTGTTGTTAATAAATGCCACGGATTTGCTAACTGTATACAACATTTTACGAAGACATATACTACTCACGAAGGGATGTGAAGTTGATGCAGTATCAATACCTCTCAATAGGAGTTAACGATAGCGCAGAAGACGTAATACAGCAAATTGATGAAGAATTAAAGCAGTTAAAGGACAAAAGAATTAACTACTCTATTAAAGAAGTTGCTTCAGAGGGAACAACTTCGGTAATATGCAATATAGAAGATGAGGGCTTTTTTTCAAAAAAGAATAGCCAATACGAAGTACTCAAATATCATGTCTCAAATGCACTTGCAGATTATATAATTGAACAATACGAACAAAAACTTTTAGTACGTTTAATAAATAGTAACTATGGATACTTTAGTGTTTCAGAAAGAAAGGAAATCCTGCGATTATCATTAAAGATTATCAGGAATGAAGATAAGGTATTTTTGAATACTCTTTTCCAGATTAGAAGACGTAATCTCATAGTAAAAAAGCTGCTCGAATACTTTGAGAACTCTAGCAGTATTATACTTGATGGATTTGTAAATTTTAGACTTAAAGACTATATAAAGGATTTGGAAGAGATTATTGATAAAGCAGTAGATGACTTCCTTATGGAAAGAGAATATAGGGAATTTATTAGGCTTCTAAGGTACTTTGTTGAAATACAGGACCCTAAGGTTAATGTAGTTCACGTAGTTATGGAGTTTGATAATAGATATATGCTTATGGATGAAAAGAAGCAGGTAATTACTAATGAATGTATTCAGGAATTTGTCACAGATTTGAATGAAACAGAAGTTAATCATGATGATCTGTTAGTAAGTTCGCTTATAACACTATCACCAAAAAAGATAGTTGTTCATAATGTTGAAAAATTCAAGAACAGGGAATTATTAGATACAATTAAGAATGTTTTTCTGGGAAAGGTTGTTTTCTGCAATGACTGTGAAATATGTAGTTTAAGCCTTGTTACATCTGAGAGACAGGACTAATGAGATGATAGTCACAGTAAAAATAGTAAAATATTACTAGGTATTTTTATGAATATATATTGACAAAAATATCTTATATAAATACAATATATTGTGTAGTCACGATATACAGTATAAAATAATGGATACTACACACTATGTTGGGTAATAATCTCAAATATGGTGTTTACTAAAGATAAATTTAAATATTTACAACAGACAAAACAAAAAACTTACAAAAGAAAATTTATCCGGGGAAAAGAAAAGAGAGTCTTATGGCTCTCTTTTCCTCTTTAAACA
>JAEZFR010000317.1 GCA_023417285.1 Bacillota bacterium | reverse complement strand
ATAATGTACATTTCCTTTGCATCATTCTTCATCACGTGCTCAGAGATTTGAGTAATCTCAACTCTTGTAATGTTATTCCCAAACTGAATTTCGATCACATCACCAATCTTCACTTCAGCACCAGGCTTTGCAGCCCTGTCGTTGATTTTAACTCTTCCCTGCTCGCAAGCTTCATTTGCAAGTGTACGTCTTTTTATAAGCCTGCTGACCTTTAAATATTTATCAAGTCTCATCTTATTTTACCCCACATAATCCCCTATATTATTTATTTAGCATTTCTTTTAAATCCTTACCCGCTTTGAATACTGGTGCATTGCTCTCTGGAATATCAATTTCTGTTTTAGTCTGAGGGTTTCTGCCTTTTCTAGCAGCCCTTCTCTTTACCTCAAAAGAACCAAATCCTACTAATTGCACCTTTTCTCCACTAGTCAAGGCCTCTTCAATACTTTCAATTATTGCATTGAGTGCCTTTTCAGAATCTTTTTTTGACATGCCTGACTTTTCTGCCATGCTGTCAATTAATTCGGCCTTATTCATTTGAAATCCTCCAATCAAGCTTGTTTCATGCTATTAACTACTAAATATGATTTTATCCATTTTAATCATATTTATGTATTTTAGCCTGTTCCCATAATTCATCCATTTCGGACAAAGTCATTTCATTTAAATTCTTGCCTAATTGTACGGCCTTATTCTCAATATATTCAAAACGCTTAATAAATTTTTCTGTAGACTGTGTGAGAGCAAGTTCAGGATGTACCTTGACAAATCTTGATAAATTTACTACTGAAAACAGAACATCTCCTAGTTCTTCTTCAATATTAACCTTATCGTTGTTTTTAACTGCCTGCTCAAGCTCATCAATCTCCTCACGAATTTTAGCAAAGACATCCTTGGTATTCTCCCAATCGAAGCCTACCTGTGCAGCTTTTTGTTGAACCTTATAGCTTCTCATAAGTGCAGGAAGGTTCTTTGGGACGTCCTTAAGTACCGCTGTCTGGTCCTCTAAGCCCTTTTCCTTCTTCTTTAACTCTTCCCAGTTCTTCAATACTTCTTTTGATGTATCGGCTGTAACGTCCCCAAATACATGAGGATGCCTATATATTAGCTTGTTACATATACCGTCAATAACATCTGTCATATCAAAGTCTTTATTCTCCTTAGCTATTTGGGCATGGAATACAACCTGCAACAATACGTCACCAAGCTCCTCACATATTCTACGCTTGTCCATCATATCTACAACTTCAAGAAGCTCATAAGTTTCTTCAATAAGATATCTCTTTAGACTTTCATGTGTCTGCTCTCTATCCCATGGACATCCATTCTCAGAACGAAGCTCTTCCATGATATCTATAAGTCTTTGCAAATCTCCGGTGTTCTCTAGCATTAATTCATCCCCTAACGTAATATGCTTCAACTATTATACTACATTTTGGGATTTTCATAAAATAATTATACATTATTTTCTATAAGTTCTTCACTCCCTACTTCACAAGAGCTAGTGCTATCTTCACATTCTTCACACGCACTGCCGCTCTCTTCGTATTCCTCACAAGAATTTGCTACTTCACTATCACCCTCCTTAAACTTTGAGTCCGCAAAATAGACTTTATCTGCTACTACCTCTGTAACATAATGGCGTGTTTTTTCGGCGTCTTCCCATACCCTAGAGTGAATTTCTCCAGTAACTCCAACTCTCGTACCCTTACTAAAATACTTGTAAGCAAACTCCGCGGTCTTACCCCACATTACAACAGATATATAATCTGTTTTTCTGTCTCCTTGTTGGCTTTTAACATCTCTGTTAACTGCAAGTGTGAAATTTCCCACCGCCATACTATTCTTGCTGACATACCTAAGCTCAACATCCTTTGTGAGCCTACCAATAAGACTTACATTATTCATAAAATACCTCCTAAAAATATTAATTAAACAGCTATCTGCTGCCAAATCCGTAATGAGTTACTTTTGCTATATAAATAGCAAACGCACATAAAGAAATTGTCATAAGAAGAAATTATTATAAAAACAAACTATCATAAGGAGAAATTATCATAAAAACAAACTATCATAAGGAGAAATTATCATAAAAAGAAATGATAAGAAGAAATTATCATATATAAGAGGTTTAAAGAGAATGTCACAAAATTAATAATGAATGGCATAAGGTAATAATTAGTTATATATAAGATCTAGAGAATAGCCTACTACATGTTTTAAAATACAGAAATAATATGAATGTCATGTACAATAAGGATTAGTAACTAGTCCAGATAATAAAAGAACTAGCAGATTAAAACTAAAGAATTAAAGAAAAGTAAAATTTATATGGACAAACTTTAAAACTATAATTGTATTTTATATATTTTTACAAATATTGTCAATAACTTTATTTGTATATTATAAAATGTATCTTATTGCATTTATATTTTATTGTATTTATTTCTTGCATTTATATTTTATTGTATTTATATTTTATGTGAAATATAATAATACGTATTGGAAAATTTAATTAATTGGAGGAAAACAATGATTATAATTGGTGAAAAAATAAATAGTACTATCAAATCCATAATGTCTGCAATAGAATCACAAGATACCGTTTTTATTAAGAAGCTTGCAAAGGACCAGTACGAAGCAGGCGCACAGTATATTGATGTCAATGCAGGTATGTTTTTAGATGATGAGCCTGAGAAATTATCTTGGCTCATTGAAACAATTCAATCAGACTGCAGTGCACCATTTTCTATTGACTCCCCAAATCCAAAGGCTTTATTAGCAGGCTTAAAGGCAAATAAGAATGGTAAGCCAATAATAAACTCGATAACTGATGAAAAGAATCGATACGATAGCGTACTTCCTTTAGCAGTGGAGTATAATGCGCGTGTAATTGCCTTATGTATGGACGATAAAGGTATGCCCGAGACGGTAAAAGACAGAGTGATTATTGCAGCTCGACTTATTGATAAGCTTACTAAGGCCGCTATACCCATTAATGACATATTCATAGATCCTATGGTTCGCCCAATTGGCACAGGATCACAATTCGGAAACGTTGCGATTGAAACTATCCGTACCATTAAGGCGGAATACCCAGAAGTTCATATCGCATGTGGACTGAGTAATATATCTTTTGGAATACCTGCTAGAAAAGTTATGAATCAGGCATTTCTCATAGCTGCAATGTCTGCCGGAATGGACGGGGCTATACTCGACCCACTTGACAAAAGGCTTATGACATTTTTGTATGCTGGTGAAGCTCTATTTGGCCACGACGAATACTGCATGGAGTTCCTAACTAAATATAGAGAAGGTGAATTAGAATTATAAAAAGAAAACTCAGGGTGAATTTCTCCGCCCTGAGTTTTCTTGTCTATTGTTCCATCTGCTTTCCAAGGAATCCTGCTGCTGACTGAGCAAGCTTCGCTTCAACTTCTCCCATCTTTACACCTGTATCCGTAGAAAGAAGAATTACTGAACCTATTGGGTCTCCTTCTGATATGATAGGTGAAACTACTTGTGAAGTGTACTTTCTTTCACCACTTTCGTCCGCTAAGATTGTGATTGGCTTTTCTTCAGAAGACTTTATAAGTAAAGTAGTTTTTTCTTCAATAATTCTTTCAACATCACCGCTCAACTGCTTTTCAAGAAACTCTTTTTTAGCAGCGCCTGAAACTGCGATTATAGAATCTCTATCAGTAATGCAAGTGATATGCCCACTGGTCTTATGAAGGGATTCCGCATATTGAGTTGCAAAGTCGCTTAATTCGCCAATAGGAGAGTACTTTTTTAATATAACCTCGCCTTCCTTGTCAGTAAATATTTCTAGAGGATCTCCCTCTCTAATTCTCAAGGTTCTCCTAATCTCTTTTGGAATTACAACTCTGCCCAAATCGTCTATGCGTCTAACAATACCAGTCGCTTTCAACTTAAATTACCTCCTTTAATAGGTTTACTTTAGTCATAGTATTGTTTTGTTATTGGTTTTTTATGCATTTTTGGAAGAGTATTTAGTTTTAACCAAAATTGTATAAAAAAAGAGAATACGCCTAGTATGGCTATTCTCTTTAATCAAAAATAATTATTATCTTAAAATGTATGAAGTATAAAAATGCTAATAATATATATCTTTATTACTTTAACTCAATGCTCTGAATATTTTTATCCTTCTTATTTATACTATATTTAGTATCCTTCTTCCATTCTTCCATCTTTACTGAGAAATCAGTATTAAATTTCAAGTTTTGAAGTGAAGACTTAATTGAATCTTTGACATCATCAAAGGATTGTTCTTCTTTCTTTTCAACCTTCATTACATGATAACCAACACTTGTTTCTGCAATACCAGATTCACCAACCTTTAATTTAAAGGCTAAATCTTTAAACTCCTCAAGGTAAGAATCCGTCTTGGTAAATGTATATTCACCCTTGTTTGTTGTTACACCAGGATCTTCTGAGTTCTTTTCTGCAAGAGCCCTGATATCTTCGCCAGCTTTAACCTTTAGAAGAATGTCATCAGCCTTTGCCTTTGCTTCCTTCTTTTTGCCCTCTGAAAGTGGCTGATTATTATCATCAACAGTCTTGATTAGAACATGTACTACTGTTACCTTATCATAATTTGCTTTATTTTCATCATAATACTTTTTGGCATCATCATCAGATATCGTAACTTTTTCAAGTTCAGCCTTTAAATATTTATTTGCTAAATATCTCTGAGCATAAATGTCTTTAAAGTCATTAAGTGTAATACCGTATGCTGCTTTAATTTGCTTGTCAGCTTCAGACTTGCTGCCATACTGCTGTGATAGATAATCAATGAATGCATCGACTTCTTCTTCATCTGCTTTTTCCATTTTAATACCCGCCGCTTCAGCCTGAGAAAGCTGAATCTTTGTCTCCTGAATCATTTCTAACGCGAGCTTTCTAACTGTCTCTGCTGCTGTTTCACCTGTTGTATTTACAGTTGTATTTTCCCAGTCGATAGTGTCAGTAGGTTGCTTGCCGTTTTCTTGTAGGAACTGTTGTTTTGCCGCTTCAAGGTAATATGTGTATTCCGCCTTTGAAACTTTCATTCCATTAATGTCTGCTACGCTGCTAGTTGAATTAAAAATCAATATTCCAGCCACTATTGCTATTGCTATGACTGCAACTGCTATTGATATTCCAATAATAAGGCCCTTGCGGCCCTTCTTTACTTCCATGTTTTCATTTACCAAAGGTTATCTCTCCCTTATTTTTATTCTAGGCTTGTACTAATATACTACAAAAACACATGGTTACGACTTTTATTATATTCAATTATTGGTTACTCTGCAATTTAATAATGTCTTGTAATAAAATTTTAATATTTGCCAAAATATCCTTCCCATTCAAATTATCAATCTTAAATGATAAATAAGGATTGCTGCTCGCATTAAACATTATCCTTCTGGGGTATTTGTCCATCAATATTCCAACATGCATAAATATCTCATTTTTACCACTTTTCATTATAAACATAATAATATTGTCTTTTTGAACAATAGAAATAAATTTACATTTCTGTGCCATTGCTTTAATAAGTGCTATATCCATGAGATTTTCCACTTCCTCAGGGATATCCCCATACCTATCGAGCAACTCATCTCTAATATCAATAACATCATTTTCATTTTCTATGATTGCTATTTTTTTGTACATATCTATCTTTAAGTCTTCTGAGGATATATACTCATTGTCAATATAAGCGCTCACTCCAATGTCTATTGATACCTCTTCCTGTATAGGTGATGCCGAGTCGCCCCCTAATTCTCTTACAGCCTCATCCAGCAGCTTGCAATACATTTCATAACCTACTGTTTCCATATGTCCGTGCTGTTCTGGGCCTAAAAGATTACCTGCGCCTCGTATTTCCAAATCTCTCATTGCTATCTTGAAACCTGAACCAAACTCTGTGAACTCCTTTATTGCTTGAAGCCTTTTTTCTGCAACTTCCGATAGGGCTTTATCCCTTTTGTAAGTAATATATGCATAAGCAAGCCTGTTTGATCTGCCAACTCTTCCTCTAATCTGATACAGCTGAGATAAGCCCATTCTATCAGCATCTTCTACGACAATGGTGTTTACATTTGGCATATCCAAACCCGATTCTATTATTGTTGTACATACCAGAACATCATATTCACCATTAATGAAGTCGAACATAATACTTTCAAGCTCTTTTTCATTCATTTGTCCATGAGCTGAAGCAACTCTGGCTTCGGGCACAAGCGCTTTAATTTCATTTACCTTAAGCTCGATTCCCCTAACTCTGTTATACAGATAGAATACCTGCCCTTTCCTGGCAAGCTCGCGCATTATGCCGTCTTTAATAAGCTCGGCATTATGCTCCATAACATAGGTCTGTACGGGATATCTCTCTTCGGGTGGATCTTCCAATACGCTGATATCTCTGATACCCACCAAGGACATATGGAGTGTTCTGGGTATTGGTGTTGCAGTAAGTGTAAGTACATCTACATCAGGCTTTAGTGTTTTGATTCTTTCTTTATGTGTAACTCCAAATCTCTGTTCCTCGTCCACTACCAGTAATCCTAAGTCTTTAAACTCCAAGTCCTTCTGTAATAAGCGATGGGTCCCTACTAGTATATCCACATTTCCGGACTTAACCGCTTTTATTATCTTTTTTTGTTCCATAGCAGTTCTAAACCTGCTTATAACTTCAACTGTCACAGGGAAGTCCTGCATTCTTTTTTTGAAGTTCTCATATACCTGCTGTGCCAATATTGTAGTAGGTACTAGGTAAGCCACCTGCTTCCCGTCCATCACCGCTTTAAAAACAGCCCTTATGGCCACTTCGGTTTTGCCATAGCCTACATCACCACATAGCAGCCTGTCCATGAGACGATGAGATTCCATATCCTTTTTGATTTCTTCAATACATTTTAGCTGGTCATCCGTTTCGTCATAGGGAAAAAGCTCTTCAAACTGTTTTTGCCAAACAGTATCCTCTGAAAAAGAATGTCCCCTTGCTGACTGCCTCTTTGCATAGAGCTTGATAAGCTCCGCAG
>JAEZFR010000036.1 GCA_023417285.1 Bacillota bacterium | reverse complement strand
CATAATAAAAATAGTCCTCGTATAAGGTTCCGTCTTTACGTTTCTTACGATTGACATTTCCATACATCCCACTTCCACAGATTGGGCATTTTACAATACCTGATAAAATATGTTCGTGTTCAAGACTATGCACCTTCGCATTGCCTACTCCTGTTTCCTGACGCTTTTTCTGTGCCAAATTCCAGTCTTCCTCTGAGATGATTTCATCATGAATTCCGTCATTGAGTAAATATGAGTCCTGCTTTACCACATGATATTCATTTCGAGTTCCTGCAATCTTTTCATTCTTTCGTCTACCAAAAGCTAGCTTACCACAATAGATTGGATTGTCCAAAACTCCTTTGATAAAAGAAGAAGAAAAGTTTTCCATGGTGCTATTCTGTCTAATTTTCTTTCGGTAGCCATTTTGATTAAGGAATACCGCAATTGCTCCAATACCCATTGTTGTATTAACAAATTTATCATAGATCAGACGGATAATAGGTGCTTCATCCTCTGCTATCAATAATTCTCCATCTACTAATTTGTAGCCATATGGTGCGAATCCACCATTCCACTTGCCTTCTCTGGCTTTCTGTCTACGTCCTTCCATGGTCTGTACAAGGATGTTTTCACGCTCTATTTCAGCTACTGCTGACAATACAGAAATCATCAATTTTCCTGCATCTTTTGAGCTATCTATTCCATCTTCCACACAGATTAGATTTACATCAAAATCCTGCATTCTCTGCAAGGAGCTTAAAACATCTGCCGCATTTCTTCCAAATCGGGACAACTTGAATACTAGAACAAAGTCTACATTATCCTTGCCACTTTCTATGTCCTGAAGCATTTGTTGAAACTCAGGTCTTCCTTCAACGCTTTTTCCAGATTTGCCTTCATCAGAATATTCACCAGCAATCACCATCTCTTGATAGTCTGCATATTTTTTCAATTTATCTTTTTGTGCATCCAGACTGTATCCTTCCACCTGCATGGAAGTGGATACTCTGGTGTATATGTAACATTTAAGTTGTTTCTTCATCGATATCGCCTCCATATTATGTATTTAAAAACTACGATTCAACACCCATGATTAAGTCATTAAAAATCTTATCAACATATTTTGACCATTGATCTATTCTTTTTTCTCCAGTACTACTTATTTCTTTTTCAAGTGTAAAGCATTTTATAATAACAAGCGCAGTTATTCTTTCCAAAAATTCTATTTCCTTATCATTTCTTGTAAAATAAGTTGTTCTACCTGCATGCAGAAAATTATTTCTTGACATATATAAACTATTTAAACCTTTAGATATCTCCGAAATGCTTTTACCTTCATACTCTATAAGTCTTGGTATAATTGCAGATAAGCGTAATCTTTTTTCATTTTTTCCTTCTGTAAACAAAGATTCTAACACTGTCAAATAAAGCAGAAGCGCCAAATCTACATCACTATAATTACTCTGTTGAATTTTTGCTTTCCCATATAACATTAATCCATTAACAAAACGACTAGTTAATTCATCCATATTCTTTTGTATTGAAGTAAAAAACAATAATTTAAATATATCTTGATATTTCTTTGTGGACATAAAATCAATATCTATTTTGCACCCCAATTCTGCATTCCTACTAAATCCGAATCCACACCTCCAATCATCCTTTGCCAATATAGCAACATGACTATTTTTTTGTGTTCCATCTTCCGATATTCTAAATATACTTGATTTCATTCCAAACGCCGAATGAATTAACTTCAAAATATCCACCGAAAATTGCGCCATTTGATATGCAAATCGATCAACATTTTCAGTTTGGTTTTCTACTTTAATAATCATTAAATTTGATTTCAAAAAATCTCTAGAACGACTATTCCGTGTGTGATCTAAAAATGTTTTTACTCTAGTATATTCAATTTTTGTTATATCAGCTATTTGAGTTATTATTTTATCTTCTTCCTTTTGTGTTAATAAATAAAATTCCGAAAAATATATATCCTCTATTAGCCCTGAACCTTGTAACGGAAAAATCAAAAAATGATTATCTTTGTTAATTTCAAAGTGTTTTTTTATATATTCAAACAATCTATCTATATCATATTCATCCGTTTTATCTGTTTGCAAAAATCGTTCAACTGCATACATAAACAAATCGTTTGAATAGTATTTAAGGTTTTTTACAAAGGGATAAATTATATCTAAAAAATTTGTATATGGTTTATCCTCATAACCCAATGGTTCCTGTCCTTTTTTCAAGTAATATTGTTTTAAGTCTTTATATCCCTTTTCTGCACGCCTTCTATCAGAACTACTTATACTAATCATAAAAATGCCTCCTTATTCACTATCTCATTTGTTAATTCCACATAAAGCTGTTAGCATTTTCTCAAACGGAACAACATAATCTTTTTCTATCTTTCTTAGAAGACGATTTTGCTTGTATGCCTCATAAGCCTGAATTGTCTCATCTTCTCTCCATGCATAATACCAACTGTATCCCATATCTAAAATCATACGAGTGATATTTCCAGTAATCTGTCGATCAGCCTTCTCTGCGAAAACAATTCCATTAACATTTCTCATATAATTTCTTATCTCTTCCTGATTAATATTGCCAACCTCGAATGTATATGGAATTGCCTCCAGCACCAGCTCTGCAAACTTATCTTTACTTCTTGGCAACTTATTCCTAAGAAGTAAGCTGTACATGGTTTTATCATTCATAAGGACAATAGTGTTTCGACCATCTACTTTTGCAATATGTCCATGCCACGAATAGAATGAATTACACTCTATTGCTAACTGCTCTGGTGTAACAAAATCTGTCTTGCTTAGTTTTAGTGCCATCTGTAGTGCTTTTGAACAATAAATAATCATAAAATGTTAATCCTCCTCTATCCATGAAATCAACTAAAATTAATCCACTTTATGTATTGTCTATATTATTCTGTCGCTTTTCAATTGTCCCAACTTTATTTTATCATTGTTCCAACTTGTTTTCAAATAATACTTTCCAATAAGTTTGATAAATTGGAGCATAGCACAATGTCTCCGCTCATACTCAAATTTATCAACTTATTCTTAATTCCTCTCTTTCTATGCGGCTCTTAATTGATAAGCTGTAAAGCGCTTTACATAGGTACTAAATCTTGATTTATTCCCATCCACATTCACTGTCCATCGCTCGGGTCTGTATTGTAGTTCCATCTCAATATCTCGTAAAACCACAGAACTATACTTTTCCATTAACTTAGCCATTAGCCTGCAACATCGCTCAAACTCCTTCTCCGTAGGCATCTCCCTCCTGAATTTTTTTATTTATTTAAATCTTCATCTAAATATTTTTGCTTCTTGCATTTATTTAAGTGAGAGGTTCGACATCCTTACAACTATGTTCTGTTTTAATTTCGCATTCGCAATGTAACTGGCTATAAAACTTTTCATTTGTAATATGTATATAGTAACTGCATTCCAAATTTTATGACAGAGACAAGGCTGGGGTATTTCACTTTTTTAAAACCAACTTTTGGTGTCTGTTCTGATCTTAAATTCTGTACATAACAAACATTTTTAGTTCTAAAGATAGCGAGGGAAGTACGGCAAGATACGCAATAGAGACGTCGCCGCCCTATCGCATCTTGTCAGGGGGTAACATCCCCTGAAACCCCTAATATATTTCACATGGCTACACTTTTTATAGCCAATTATCCTATCTGACTTCACTTTTTGTAGCCAACCACCCAAAATAGCTTCACTCTTTGTAGCCAGACATGTATAAATTAATATTTAATAATTTATGAAACTTTGGGTTGGAGACAGTTTTTGGAGTCAAAATGTGAAAGTGACTGCATTTTTTGAAGCCAGCCCAGAAATTTCAGCCCTTGCTCCTGAATATTACACAATTCCCATTTTATTTCCTTTTCACAAATGCTATACTATTGGAAAATACTCAACTATATATTAGATATATTTTCAATTAGGAGAAATAACTATGAGTGAGAAAATAAGAAAATTTTCAACAGCAGAAATAGAATCATTATCTAAAATTCTCGGAGAAACTATGACTGGCACACAAATGAATAGTATACTTCAGGAGTGTGGCATCGAAGATACAAGTAACGAAAGCACAAAATGGAAAAGAATATATTATACTTTTTTAACAAAGCAAGACCAAGACAACTGTTCAAATTCATTTCTTTATTTCATAAAGAAAAGTTTAGATCCAGTTCGATTTATTTCCGGGAATAATGGGAATTATGATTTAATTCTTGAGGATATAAATAAACCACTTATGATGATTGGATTACAAATTACTCAGGAAGGGAAATTGACAAAAGTTGTAGTTGCAACAACAATTTCTGAGGTAGAGCGTAGAACCACAAAACTGGGTTACGAATTACAGAAAAGACATATTCATCCAGATGTTTTAAAGTGCTGCAGAGAGGAATATCTACAACAAAACTATTTTCATGCAGTATTTGAGGCAGCTAAAAGTTTGTCGGAAAAGGTCAGATTAAAAACTGGACTCTCGGAGGACGGATCTAAGCTATTTGATCTTGCACTTTCAGTAAATAATCCCAAGTTGGCATTAAATTCACTCCAAACCTCCTCCCAAAGAAACGAGCAAAATGGCCTAAAAGAAATGCTAAATGGTATCACACATATGGTCAGAAATGTTACAGCACATGAGCTTAAAATCAAATGGGTAGTTGAAGAACAGTACGCGATTGATATATTAACGACAATCTCATTTTTACATAAGCAATTAGATGATTGCTTTGTCGTCCCACAATATAATGCATAATTATTAAAAAGTTGCATTGCAACGATTCGACCCAAAATATTATCTCGTTTTATATCATATCCTATAGAATATAGAGAAATAATAAGTTATAATGTTGTTTAAGTACTGGGATGGGGGAATAACAATGGATAACAAACTTAATTTAGAAAAGATGAAATTTGAAGACATTGATAAGATATCTGCATATACAGGCAATAACCACACCAATAAAGCAATGAGAGCTACAGAAAAACCTAAAGTATTAAATGCGCTTTTACAGTTTTTTGAGAATACCAATAATGTATTTCGTCAGCTAAATGCATATGATTCATCATCAATAATTATAGCCGAATCAAATTGGATAAAAAGAAACCACTTTAGCAAACACATGCCCTCTAAAGGTACCACTGAAAAGGTTCAATTTGGTCAAGTGTGTACCATTGATTATGGTAAAACTTATAAAGGGGAAATCGGCTATATTCATCCTGGACTTTGCATTGGAAAAAAAAATAATAAATACTTATTTGTTCCAATGACTACTGGACGGTCTTGGCGTTCCAAATGCTACCACCCTATTCATAATCCAGATAGTTCCAAAGATAATAGACAAAGTTGTACATCAGAGGGTTTCTTAAAAGATGGTGTACTTTTAGTAGATGACACAAAATTTGTATCTGGCGGGCGAATTCTAGAACTACTTGAAATCATAGATCCTGATGTTCTTTATGAAATCCAAAACCAAGTATTATCCGTAATGTTTCCTATTCAATATAAGGAAACAACTGTAATAAAAAAAGAAAACTTAAAATATGAAAACCAAATTCGAAATCTGCAAGGACAAGTAAAAAATTTAAAACTTGCAAATGAAAAATTATCCACAAAGCTCAACAAGCTGTAAACTCCTGCACAAACCACTAATAGTGAAGCTGATAATCCTAATAAAGATTAAGAATAGCAAGCAAATTTGGGAATAATTCATTGACACCTACATATAATGAGCGTATAATACTAATCAACGAAACAGTATGTTTCACGGAAAAGTATTATATCTTAATGAGACCTGCTAAGAACTGTTTTTGATCCATTTGAGTGATAAAACAAAACTTGGAGAGTGTGTCTCACGGAGAAAAAAAGCATTGAATCTTATGATTTAATGCTTTTTTTCTATACTTTTATGCACAAGTAATCCTACAAATCATTAACAATCAGCAGAACTACCTTTGGAAAAATTATTCCAAAAGGGAAATTCTCATTTTAAGAAGACGGACTGCCTTTTAGTTAAACATAACCCGCGGATCATCCACGGGTGTCATAAGCAAAGGTGCTGGAAAGTACTTGCCGTTTACAAACGCCTATCGTATTTCTTTAATTTGATATGTTTTACCTTGAAAATCAGTCTCATATCCAACACATTTACCTAAAAGCATTTTTACTAATGGTGGAATTTGATTGGTTCCAGCAAGATAGTCAGCATTAATTATTTTAGTTTCCTTTGTTTGCGGAATAAAAACAATAACCCTATTTCCTAATGCAATGTACATATTATTATCATCAATGTCATCGATGTTTTCTAGGCTTGTATCAAAGCCTTCATCCTCTAAAGTCGCAGCTACAATACCTTGTTCATCACCTTGAATAATAGCATAAATATTTTCTATCATTATTTCAGCAATTTCATCTTCGCTTAAACAGTCTAATATCAAGCCACCCCCCACAGCATTTAACAATTGTAGTGATGGCCTAATGTGCTCTCTTAGGGTAATTTGAACCCCCTCGGCTTTGAAATATTTGATTCCATTTACAACTCCATTTAGAATTGTAGGATTTGACGAAAAATTATTACTATAAAAAATATCTGATATCTTACTACTAATATCATTACTTCCTATTATATCAAGTTTTTCAAAATGGTTTGAAATAGACCCATCAAAAGTATTTCTGCCAACCCACCAACATTTCGCTAATGTATTTCTATAAAGTCCTGCACGTGTGCCTCCTGAAAAGAAAAAACGCGATTTAATATTCGAAACAGCTTCTTTCTGAGTTTTAGGCTGCTTGCTATCATAATCCCATCTTTTCCGAACATAATCATAAAACACAGAATGACACAATCCTGCCCACAATCTTTCGTCACTTGCTTGTGACTCATTTAAAAATGAGAGGTTTTCATATAAAATCTTACAATTATTAAATTCAACTTCACCTATTGACATATCTGATCGAAGCATAGATAGTTGAAAGTCTGGTACATCTTTATACTCAACAAAAGGATCACCACCACACACTGTCCAAAGCCATTTATTATCTTTTTCGGTAAAATACTTATTATACACTAAATCAAGATTATCTTTAAGGATACCCAATGCCTCTTTTTTCATAAAGTATAATTTCATTTTAAATATCCTCCTCTTCCATGTTTTCGAACAATTCAGTGAACATAGATAATGCTTTGCTTAATGGCAACTCCATTGCTTCTTGCGCCAACTGAACAGAGGTTTTTGTATCATCTTTTATCTCATCTATAAAATTTACTCCTCTTTTTTCATAGGCCTTATCTAGTGAAATATACCACGCTTTTCCTTGATTTGCTTCTATTCCTGTTTCTTGTTTTAACTCCTCAAATACATACACTAAGGCCGGGAAAACAAGCATTGAATTTAATATAGGTTGAAACTGTGCTTTTTTACAAAAGCGAGAATAAGTTTCATATTCCTGCGTACCAAGTCCTATTTTAATTAGCGACGAATCAATATTGACGTCCATTGGTTTTTCTTCAGTGGTCAATCGTTTATATATCGTAAAAATCGAACTTGCGCTTGTCAACTCTTCATAATTCTTAACGATATCTAATGCTGGCATATTTTTATAGCCAATTATACTTCCTTTTGCTAATTCAAAAGATATTCCATTATAATCCTCGTTCCAATCTGAATTTACAAAATGTTTGATATTATCTTTTAAAACTATGAGAGCAATAACTTCTAGTTTTCCAAAAATTCTTCCCACTGGTATATCAATATTACTTTGTTCAGTTATTGAATGGAGCGTTGTTCTAAATGCTGTATTCGTGCATTCAATGTGAATTACATATTCTGCTTTCCCATCAAGTATCAATTTTCGAAGTTCTTCGTTGTCTAAAGTAATATCAAATTCAAGTAGCAGATTATTAACCCCATTCATTCTATATTGAAAATTCACATCAAAAACAGACGATTTATAATCATCTTTTTCTTCACTTAATACAGGGTAAGTATATAATCTTTTAGTTATGTTCATATACATTTACCTCCATAGCATAATCTCTTGCATCTACTAAGCAAAATTCGATTGATACTTTTTCATTACCTTGTAACTTTGAAAAGCCAATACCAATTGAACTACATTTTACATTTTCACAGCCAGAAACACCAATAGCTGATTTAACTTGCAATTTATTTGACTTTCCGTTTTCACCGACCGTAACTATTTCGATATGCCCCGCAATAACATCTCTAGGTACTTCAATTGAGGCTCTAAATTTGTCTTTATCAATTTTTATTATACGAACATACTTTAAAGGCTGATTCGTGTTACCTCCAAATATTTCATGAACAGTATCACGTCCACTCTGATTTATAGTTCCGCGATGTGAGTCAATTTTTGATCTTTGACGATTTCCTCCTAGATTTCTTGTAGTAGAAAATCTTCCTTGACCGACAGTTCCCTGTGCATCTCTGCCATTAGATTGACCTTCACCTTCAGCACCATAAAATAAACCTTTAGGGTTATTTAGGGAGGATGCTCTTGGCTGAATTAAAATTTCTCCAATAGTATTATGTAAATCTTCTTTTTTATTATCACCTTGCTGTACCGCCTTGGAAGACTCTTTTTGAAGAACACTACTAAGCCCTTCTACTTCAATTTCTTCGTCACTTGTATATTCTCCCAAGCTTAAAATTATATCTCTAACCCATTGCTTTAATTCATCATGATATTCTCTTGCTTGTACTGGATTTTTTGCATATCTCCCCGGAACCCACCTATCATGTGACGGAGTTTCCATTTCTCTGAAATATTCATTCAACTCTTTTCCTTGCATTTCCAAAATACCTGAAAAAGAAATCAACCTAGATATATTACCAATTGTCAACAACTTCATTCCTGATGTACGAGTAACTAGTACTTTCCTATTTAATTTTTCATCCAAATCAACAAGTACACTAAGTTTTAATGTTCCTAGTCCGTAAAAATCCTTTGTGAATATTTTTGATTCTGAATTAGATAATACTTTATAGTAACAATATGCTTGTCTTACCTTTGTTTTGTATCGTTCCATAAGTGTAGGTAAATTTGAAGAGTTAATTATTCTAGAGTTAATAACCACTGTAAGTTTATTCTTGTAAATTGCCAGAAGAAAGTTTTCTAAAACCTCACACGCAACATCATCTTCCCATGTTGTTGCAGCATTGAAGCCATAAACAAACACATCAGTACCAACCTTAGTTCTGTTTTGCAAATTATCTAACTCATTAATTCTTTTTACTGGTAAATTGCCATCCGTATTGCCATAATAACCAAATCCAGTTGTCATAGTGCGAAGAGGATCATTTTCATCTTCTGGGAAAGAAATAAATCTTGATACTCCTTGAGCAGCAATTTCATTTTCAGCATTTAATGTTCTATAAAACACCAAGCGATAATCCGAATTACAAAAAGGGGCATTTTTCCCTATACCAAAAGCACCTGCTTTATCACCAGTCTTAGTTGCACCACCATCAATTTTTGTAAGTGCATTCCAGCCATCATCTTTATCCCCATATGGATCTAACAATCCCGTAGTATTATAATCACTTATTCGAAGCACATAGGAACTTAAATTTTCTATTGCCTTAATTGCTTTTTTTGAATATTCAATTGTTTTTTCGCTATCTCTTATTGACCAATAATTATATGCTTTATGTAATTTATTCTTATATGTTTCGTAACCTGGTATATCACTAGATTGAATTTTATAACGTTCAAACTCTACTATCACTTCTGTGGAAGAACCTTCTGCAGTAGCATCTAAAGAATTTTGACATATTTCTCTCGCCAAAGATTGTATTTCTGTTCCAGTAAATGTTTCAATACCAGCATCTGACACTCCTCTTCTTTGACCGCATCCATTATTCGGAAAATTCCATGTAATATCCATTCTACTCACCTCAATGTAAATTTATTGTCTTTATCTCCTGAATCTTGAAACTTGCTTTTGCAACTTTTTAACTCTTGCTCAAGAGCAGAAAATATTTTTTTTATATCTGCCTCATCATAATCGTACGTAGCTTTATTGGAACAATTGCTCAGTAATCTAACCATATCTATTATTTTATTTGTACGTGCCTCTGCAATTCTTAGAAATTTATCATGTTTTGATTCCGCCACTTTAAACACCTCCAAATACTATTTATGTATATATTTTAATTATATTGCATATATTTGTCAAATAATATTTATATATTATCCATATGTTTAATATAGCCAAATAATTTGCAAAATATTTGGCTATTATTTTGCAAATTATTGTAAATTATTTTCATACTATATTTAATTCCATTTCTTAAAACAAGCCCGCTATTGCAGTATGAATACCATAAAATATATATTATGATTAAAATTCGAACAAAAAAACAGAGAACACTTGAATTTTCTTCAAGCATTCTCTGTTATCATATTAATTAAACACATTCATCGCATCCATGTACCACTGTAACCCATCTGGCTTCAACGCATATGACATATAATTTGCAGGCTCTTCTCTAGCTAATCTCACAAGATAGCCTTCATCTTCTGGTTCATCAAATATGACCTGTGCATTTGCTTTTTCACATTCTATTACCAGTTCCTTATTATCTTTATCTTTCATAACTACTGCATCAAGAACTGAATCGTAATAATACAAATTATATTCCATCCATTCCACCTCTAGCCTTAGCTAATCATTCCAAAATGTTTCAACGCATCCATTATCGCCTTTTCCTTCTCTTCCGTACAATTCGGTTGCTTCGAATATTCCGATTTCGCCAGATTAAAGTTTTCTCCAACCTCAATTCCACATTTCCTTTTTACCTGTGAAATATACAAACTTGAAACCTTAAGTCCATGCTCCTTCAATACATAATCCTTAATCTCAGCATAAGTCGCTTTCGTCTCAGCAGACGTCACATCCAACTCATCCAAGTCCAAATCCACTTCGAT
>JAEZFR010000259.1 GCA_023417285.1 Bacillota bacterium | reverse complement strand
GGATGCTAGAATGCGAAGAGCCAAGCAACTCCTTAGTCACACAGACCTTTCCTTAGAAAAAATTGCCACTATGCTGGGATACAGCAATAGTAGCAATTTCTATAAAGCGTTCCATCAGTATTTTGGAACTTCTCCAAGACAGTTGTGACATCATTCTGTAATACTATTTTGTTATAGAGTAATTTTTACCTCATCATTACCTCGATAAATCCCGATTTGTCATTCTCTATATCTTATCTTAAATACTTAAATACTTAAATAACACAATCCAATATTGACAATAAATAGAATTGAATATATAGTCAAAGAACAGATGGTATTCAAATAAGTCTCCATTTGTTCTAATAATTATCATAGAATTCCCTATTTACAGAAAAAATTTCACAGACTCTATTCTACAAATTTCAATTTTGTTGTCGGGCATATCGACTTCACAATATGTTTATAACAAGGCAAGAGAAGTCTCTCAATAGCAACTTCCGGTTTTCTTATATTTCTATCCCTTTTTATTTGATGGATAACATTATTTAAATATCTTTTTTTGAAAGAATTTTAGCCATATCCAATATATTATCATTAAGACTAGTTTTTAATTCTTCCATCTGAGTATTTTTGCTATATCTGACTAATTCATCTATTAGCGACGGATTGTCCTTGAAAATATGCTGAATTTCTTTCTGAATATATGTATCCCCTTCTTTTTTTAAACACATCACATCATTTAATGAATTATCAGAGATTCGACTGTTATAAAACATCATGAATATTGCTTGTTTATATTGACTCATAAGATTTTTATATTTAATTACTTCTTGTTGCATTTCATCAAACTTCCTATCATTACAAGCATTATTTTTGCGTTCTTTTTGAAAAATCTTAATCAGAATCTTCTTCATTTTCTGAGGATTATTTATGTTATTATCAATTACTGCTTCTATATCGTCTATGCCAACTTCAAATGGTTCTCCCGCAATTAAAGGGTTATTATGTTGCTTGTACAGGTCTATTTGTTCTTTGCCGAAATTAGGCACTCCTTTATAATCAGTAGCCCAGAAAGAGTAGCCATATAGTTTAAAAAGTTCTTTCTTTGAATTCTGTTTTTTTGTATCAACAAGATACTGATTGAATTTAAACACTGAATTATAGGTTACCCTACTTATATTATAATCAACACTTTTAAATTTCATTTCAATAATTTCATTTATCTCTTCTATATCGTACAGGGTCTTAGGCCTTCCAGTACCATTATTATTCATTCTTTTTTTCCTCCACATTAAAATTCAGTAATAATGATTCTTTGAGCATTTCCAAACGGGTTGCATTGCCGGTAATGGCTTTTATCAACTGCCGATATTCAGAATAATATTCTTCTTTTAGAATCATATTTCCATTGACAAGTTCAACGCTAGCCTTATTTAACAACGCATGCAACATTTTCTTGTTTGCATTCAGTTCATTTTTGAGCTGTACCACACTCCGCCTACTTATAAAATGAGCTGTTTTTACGAAATTCTCATTTTGGGGACGACACCACCACTTACTGCAGAAAAAACATAAATCATCTTCACACGAGAATGATCTGTCAGTGCAATAACCTATTCCGTATTCATCTGGAATGCAATCCACAATATTTGATGGTGCTTGAAAAGGCATATTCATAATTATCTCTTTAAGTTTCTTACTATAATTGTCAGTGTTCAGGTCAATCTTATTATAATAGCGGTATATTTCTGAATCAATATATAAATCTATGTGATTAACATAGGAACTAAGAGAATTAAGTGAAGTATGTCCCCCTATCATGGCTATATCAATAGGGTTCAAGTTTTGCAGCAACAATGATGAGAAAGCCAGATGTCTTGTATCCCCGGCTCGTAATCGGTCATATTCTTTAGGTGCATCTACCTGCCTATCAATATAAAAATCGTAAAATAGATCAATGAGTTGGTTAAGGTCCACACCTTCAAAGTGTGTGTAATCCTCATAAAAACGAAGAAAAGTATTTGCTTTATCTCTGAAGATATCTTCTTTTTCTCTTACATTCAAGAAACATTTTCTGAGAAAGTCTATTGAAAATAAAGTTACTGCATTAGTATCATAAGCAACAAGTTTCTGATATCTATCAATCAAATCATACAATTCCTTTGAAATACAAAGTTTCTTGGCTATTGGTATCTGCATCCGTTTAATTAAATTACCCTTAATTCGGTTTATACGTATATAGCAGGCACCATTAAGCTTGAAAATACAATCTTTTTCAAGAGTGTAAGTAATCTCGGAAGGACGAATCGGTATCATAATAGACGTCCGCCACCATATTATTACCGGGAAAAATAAGTTTCTTATATCTTCGTCTTGTTCAGTTGTTTCAAATTTATGCAGATAATACTGAAACATTGAAATATCCTTATTACATGGAATTTCACGACTTTCATCAGTCTTATTATCTACCTGATGTATTGTGTTCAATTTATTTTTGGCTTTTACTAAAGTATTATAGTTTGTATCATAAAAAGAGTTTTCAATAACAAAGTCAATAAATTTTATTGGTATATATAGTTGTATCCTTTCATTTTGGCTGCAGTAATTTTTTATTTCATCATCGCTAAGTTCATTGACAAGCGTGAGTCCATGAGATGATATATAAAACTGCTTAATTACAGAATAATACTCAGTAACTGTAGCCTCTGAATAGCCGTCCATAAGCATGTATGCAAGAAAGCATTTTAAAAGTGTTTTATCGTTTTTGTTATAGATTACCTTGCTCAAAAAGCTGAAATCAACTCTTTCGCGGTCATTATTATGATATGCCTTTTTCAATAACCATACTTCAGATTCAAAAGTAAATGAACGTATATCGTCACTACTGCAA
>JAEZFR010000254.1 GCA_023417285.1 Bacillota bacterium | reverse complement strand
CATTTTTAATGATTCTGCTTATATCTCTTTATCTTCTTTGTGGTAGTCTTCTCGAATTCTTCATCTCTTAAGTTGACTTCCTTGACATACTTGTAAGTAACCAACTCCTTGTTTATTCTCTTCACCTCTGAATTAATGACCTCTTCTAGGCTTAGCTGCTCAAGAATACCACTTTGCTTGTCTTCTTCAAATTTATCCTTGTTGGGCACAATATCTGCACACACAACTACATCATCAGAAGTTTGTTTTCCATAAACTAGAGATTCAACTATATATTCACTCCTATTAAGAAGCGTTTCTATTTCTTCGGGGTATATATTCTTGCCATTCTTGGTTACTATAACATTCTTCTTTCTACCTGTGATATGAATAAATCCATCAGAATCTATAAAGCCCATATCCCCAGTATAAAACCAGCCATCACGAATAGCTGCTGCAGTAGCTTCAGCATTCTCGTAATACCCCATCATTACACTAGGACCCTTGACCTTTATTTCACCAATACCTTCAGAATTAGGACTATCAATTACAACAGTAAGCCCTGGGAGTGGCAAACCTGCTGCATCATCCTTGAACCAGCAATCTCTGTTCAAGCCAACTATAGGTGCACATTCAGTTAGACCATATCCCTGTACCAGCTGAATACCTATATCTCTAAAGCCTTTAGCAACCATAGGGTCAATAGCAGCAGCACCACTGATAAATAACCTCAGGTGTCCTCCAAGAGCATCATGTATCTGTGCAAAAATCTTTCTCTTTACGTCAATTCCTATCACCTTAAGCCCATTTGTAAGCTTGATACCAAATTGCAGCTTTTTCATTCCGCCCTGTTTCTTGACATTATTTATAAGCTGTTTATAAATTGATTCAAATACAAGAGGTACACCATTCATCATGGTAACCTTCGCTTGAGCAAGATTCTTTACAATATACCTAAGCCCTTCACAGTATGCTATACAACATCCCCTGTACATCTGGCACAAGAAGCCGCAGGTGCATTCATAGGTATGATGCAATGGCAATACCGATAAGAATACATCCTTTTCATCAATATATAGCATTGAGCACATCGCCATCAGGTTTTCGCATATATTTCTATGAGAAAGCATTACTGCCTTTGACTTTTCAGTAGTACCTGATGTAAATAGTAAAACACTCATTTCTTCACTATCAATCTTTGCGTCGATAAAATCTCTGTTTCCTTGGTTAATCAAATCCTGGCCCTTTTTGAGTAGCTTCTTGTAAGATAGCATTCCATCTTCGTCCTCTTCAAGGTCCATATTGATGTAGTAACTGCAGCCTTCTATATTGCTCAGAACATTTTTAATGTTGCCAAGTACCGTACCGGAGAAAATAACAGCATCTGCTCGTGAACGTTGCAAGCAGTTCTCAATTTCATTGGCTGGGAGTTCTTTGTCTAACGGTACAACTATTCCAGTACCATTTACTACACCTAAGTATGATGTTGCCCATTCGTATCTGTTTTCCCCGATAATTGCAACCTTTTTGCCCTTTAATCCCAAGCTGAGGAGTGCAGTTCCCAATGAATCAATATCCTTTTTGAAGTTGCTGTAGGTAACAGGAATGTAATCAGGATTTCCTTTTTCTTTTACCAAAAAGGCATTTTTGTCGCTATAAATATTAGCGCTTTGTTGAATCATATCCTTTAGGTTTACAATCTTTCTAACTGCATACAACGGTTTATTACTCATACTTTCATCCTTTCAGCTATAAAAATAAAGTTTATTATATACATTAGCAAATTCTATTTTATCATAAAAATACAAATTTGTATTTATATCTTATTAGTATCACTTTTTATTATTTTAATTATTTCGCAGATTACCCTAGTCCTCTTTAACGGTGTTATTAGATAATAGCCTGCAACAAAGTCTTTTATCTCACTAATAATCTCACTTGCTAGCTCAATACCAATTCTTTCGGATTCTTCCCTATCCTTGTCTCTAAACCGCTCAACAATTTTCTCCTCCAATTCAATTCCTGGTATTTCGTTGTGAACAAATAGTGCATTTTTGTATCCAACCAGAGGCATTATGCCTGCAAACACTGGCACCTCTACTGTTTCGACAGTCTTTCTAAGATTCCCAACGGCATATTTTGTATATGCCGGCTGACTTAAAAAGAAATCAACACCATTTTCAATCTTTGTTTGACATCTTTTCAATTCAGCATCAAAGTTAGGAGCATTTATATTAACTGCAGCACCTAATTTGAATGGGTTTGATTCGAAAATATTACTGTTTAGGCTGGTTATATAGTTTGCAAGATTTGCTGAATTCAAGCTGAATACCCCTTTGATACTTGCTCTCTCCACCTGTGCCACCGGGTCTCCGGTGATAAGCAGCACATTTCTTATACCTTCGATATTTAGTCCCAACAGCGCAGCTTTTATTCCTAAAAGGTTCTTATCCCTGCATGTAATATGAGGTATAGTAGGTATATTTACTTCGCGCTTTATTTTTGCAGCCATCATACAACTATCCGCACGTGCTTTTGCAAGGGGAGAATCAGCAATAGTTATCATATCTGCCCCAGCCTGCTTAAGCATCATACTTGAGCTCATCATGTGTTCAAAGACAGTATCTACGGGCGGATCTATTTCAACCAAAATAGGCTTATAACCATTTGAGAGTATTTCTTCAAATTCATTTTGTTGTCTGAATACCTTGCTATCCTTTATATTGGTTCTTTCTTCTTTATTATGTTTAATTTTATTGGAAGAGAGTATCAATGCAGTTGCTTTAATATGCGATGGTGTTGTCCCACAGCAACCGCCTAAAATCTTGACTCCTGCATTTTTTATTTCAAGCATTTTCTGCGAGAAATACTCAGAGTTATCTATATACACAGTTCTACCTCTATCAGAGAGAGGATAACCGGCATTTGGCATAATGGATACTGGCTTACCATCAATATCAAGGTCCCACAGAAGCTTAAGCATATGGGATGGCCCACAAACACAGTTAAAACCAAGTGCATCAACTAATGAATTTTTTGACAATACATTGCTAATATCCTCAGAAAATATGCCCTCCCTGGTATATCCATCAGGATAAACAGCAAATGAAGTAATAATAAATGCATCGGGCACTTGTAACCTTATATATGCTGCTAAATCCAATAAAACTGTATAATGTGCAAAGGTTTCGAAAATAAATTTGGTCGCACCACAAGACATAAATATATCCAATATTCTCTTGTATTCTGATACAATATCAATACTTTCACTTTCATTGTAAGAAATTGGACCCAAATCCGCAAAAACCTGAACATCTGTATTCTGAACTGCCTTACATGCAATATCCCAGCCTGAGCGTATTATTTTTTCTCTCTGTGCATCATCACAATCCAAAGAGAACCTATTTGCACCAAAGGTATTTGTTTTGATAGCCATAGCCCCTGCCGCAATATATTCTCTATGAATACTCAGAATAGTTTCTTTGTCATTTATGTTAGCTAGTTCACACGCTTGCTTGGCTCCCTTTTGGGAAGCGTAATAGGTTCCCATTGCACCATCGAATAAAAGATAGCCTTCTTTATGCAATAAATTCATGCTATTTGACCCATACCTTTTGATATTTTATAAACACTAATTCACTAAATTATATATATAAGCCGTGCACATAGTCAACACCAAGGTAAGATAGATAAAAATCATTTTTCTTTAATTAAATTTACTGTGTAACAGTGTAATAGCTGACAACTCCATTTTTTATATTGAACACAAGTCGGGAGGTGTTTTTGTCTCCAAGTCCTTCTGTAGTAATATATTTCACTCCTCTGTCCATAAAAGACGTTGTTGTTTTTCCAGCAGATATAAAGTAAATCTTGTACCCTTTTTTAGAATACTCTGTCAAAGTATCCCTCAATAGTTGACCTTCCCTTTCATCAGAGAAGTCAAAAGGACTTACATTTGATACTACAAAAATATTTTTCTGTTTGCTCTCCTTAAGTGTTTGGAGCAACCAGTTCCAAGCACTTGCTTCAGTCCTTCTCAAGCTGTTTGTATCATTTATGTAGAGTTGCATAATTAGATTGTTTTTGTATGTAACTGCACTTTTTTTGTTGCCTGATAACACTCCGCCTTTGGTGTTTAGTATGGAGTTTCCATTCTTATCTTTTAGCAAATTACCTGGTACAACAACAACTTCACTTTCTTTATTAATGGCTTTATATATTTTGTTTATCTTATCTGTTTCAGCCTTGTCTTTTGGCGCTCGAAGCTGAGGAAAAACGGTCATGCTAAACGAATTTGCATTGCTTACAGAAGTAGTTTTTTTCATTTCAGCATCTACTGGCGTTGTGTCCTTTAAGTTGGCATACTTATTTCCTGCTTGTGTTTCTACTGTTTTCATTACGTTTAAGTTATCGAAATATATGATACCTTGCTCAGGTACGGGATTTTCACATATCATATAAAGCTTTGTAAGACGGGCAGGGAGCTTGATACTAGATAAATCCACCTCAGCACTTTCCCACTTCCCGCTAAAGGACCTTTTAACATTTACAAGCTGCTGTTGTCCCTTACTATCAATAATTTCAGCTTTAAGATAGCTGGTATTTTGAGCATTTCCCTTAACGCTCATGGATATTTGTATCGCGCCTTCCGTCAGAGTAATCCCGCTTCCGCTTAATACCATGTAAGCCGCACGCTTGTTTTGAATATCCTGAGTAAAATCATATGTAAGCTTTGCACTGTTTTTACCTTCTACAAACGTTTCGTTAGTAATTATTGCGCTACCAGTAACGTTTTCCGGATAAACCCTGAATGATATTCCCTGCTTCTCAAAGGTTTCCTGGTGGATACTTTTTAGCTGAGTTATATCTGCCATTACATATGCTTTGGTGTTTCCTGAAGCTATTTCAATATAGCCCTGTCCACTTGTTGTGAAAGTAACAATACCATTTGCGATGGTACCCTTTAAGCCTACCAGCTTCCACTTCAGATCACTTGGCAGTATAGTACAGCCATAGCCGTTTTTATTATAACCATAAACGGTGATTTCAGTACCCTTTCCAGGCAGAGTTGAGATATTTTTGGTGCTAAGTTGAAGCCGTACCGGAGATGATAGTACGCTTATATTTATCTTCTGGCTGATATTTCCTATCTTTGCAGTGATTTGAGCCTCTCCCACACTTTTTGCATAGAAAACATTATCCTTTACATAACCTGAAACACCAGAAACTGACCATTTTATATCTTTGGCGTTGAAATCTGCCGCATTGTAACTAGAATCAATTCCTTTAATCTCTAGTTTTCTGCTTCCATTGACAAATACATTCTCCTCATCTGAAGAAATAATAAGTCCTGCAAGCTTACCTGTTGAAACAGTTGTATTTACTATTCCTATGCCGTTTACTATTTTTCTTTGCTGACCATCGGAGGGAGTATTAATAACGCTCAGTTCTTTATCCCCTGCAAGCCTAGCAATTAAAGTGGTTGAGCCGCCGCCATCAAAAGCCATAGCACTATCACAGCCTATTTCCTGCATATATTGTGCCAACTCAGTCATATTTAATCCAGGGCTATCTGATAGCTTACCCTCCGTTGCAACCATTACCATAGTCTTTTTATCCTTCAAAATACCTATAGCAGTCCTTGGATAAAGCCCCTCATCCCCAAAGGTGTATTTACTAACTATTTTGCCGTCCTTTATGAGCTGCGTACCCCCAGAGATACTATCTTGTATTTTAGATGTATCAACCGAAGAATTCACCTGTCTCTTAACATCATCCCCCAATTTAAAGTTATCTGTCAGGAACTTTGCTGCTTTGCCCTTTGCACAGATGACGTACCCATTAGTTGGAATTATAGTGGACGGCTGCGCAATTCTTATTTCATTAATCTTATCATCAACCACTACTACTTCAACAAAGTCCTTGAATAAATTGGATAACCCTTCTGAATTTTTGGAGTATCTGCTATCTTGAATTACTAAATAATCTGAGTAAGTCTCATAATATGGCTTATTTATCCTGCCAACGGGCCATGAATTCCCATTCGGCGCAACTATGCTTTCCTGGTATTTTAAATAGGATATGTCCAAGGTGCCATCCGAAAAAATATTGAGATTAGCCATTTTATCAAATGCTGTATTCCAATCTAGCTCACTACCTGTTAACTTATTATCCTCAAATCCTAAGCCTATTGGAGTGCCTAAACCCTGTTGCTTTGACCATATAAAAAAGCTACCGTTAACTGCCGCTACTGCTTTCTCGTTATTCGCAAGAGTAGAAAGAGTTTCAAGATTTATCAATGATTCATTACTTGAAAGAACCTTTGCTTTGACATTAGGATTGCTCAAATCCGCTTTTAATACTTTTATGTACACCCAGCCCTTGTCTGTGAACCTCGTTACATTTTGCAATGTAACACCCGTCGTAACAGTATTTGTTTCTGAATTTTCTGCTATGGTCTGATATGCAGCGCCCCGCCCTTGAAACAAGGTCAATGCCATTGCAAGTGCTACCGTACCACAAATTATTCTCTTGTATATATTCACTTTTATCCCCCATAATATGTATTGTTTTAGCACAACTATGCTACATTATTTAGATTATCTATGATAACCAAATAAATTGGTTATAGGCAGCATAATTATTCTAATTTGAGCCTAATTGTGT
>JAEZFR010000236.1 GCA_023417285.1 Bacillota bacterium | reverse complement strand
CTGAATCTCTTCTGTATTTCATTGCTGTCAATATGCTCATATACATGGTCAGTACTAACAATATATGTATCGCCTCTTGTTGGAACAATACAATTAATTCCATGGGTATCAGTGATTTCCTGAGCAAACTCTGCCATTACCTCTTGTTCACCATGAACCACGAAAATTTTCTTTGGCTTTTGACCAATACTACCAATCCAGGATAAGAGCCCTTTTTTGTCAGCATGACCAGAAAAGCCATCAATAGATGCAATTCTAGCGTTAACAGAAATCTCTTCACCAAATAGCTTTACTACCTTTGCCCCATCAAGAATCCTTCTTCCTAATGTACCCTCTGCCTGATACCCAACAAAGAGTATGGTATTTTCCTTGTGCCATAAGTTGTGCTTAAGGTGATGTTTTATTCTGCCGGCATCACACATTCCGCTCGCAGAAATTATAATTATATTGTCATTTCTTTCATTAAGCTGTCTAGATTCCTCAGCAGACTGGGTAAATCTAAGGTTTGGGAAATCCAACGGATTGTCTCCATTAGCTATGTACTCTCTTGCCTCCTCATCAAAGCAATCAAGATTTTCTCTAAATATCTGAGTAGCAGATACAGCCAATGGACTATCTACGTATACAGGTATATCATATAGTTCCTTAATTCTTCGGTCTTCGGCATCAAGGTATTTATTGAGATCATATATTATCTCTTGGGTTCTGCCTACTGCAAATGATGGAATAACTACATTACCACCGCCCTTTATAGTCTCGGTAATAATGTTCATAAACTCCTCAACCTTATCCTTATTGTCAGTATGGGTATGTAACCTGTTTCCATATGTAGATTCAATAACAAGATAATCAGCTTTATCAATAATGGTCGGGTCTCTCAAAATAGGCATTCCCTTGTTACCCAAGTCACCAGAAAATACGACCTTTGTCTCCTCATTTCCTTCAGTAATCCAAATCTCAATTACTGCAGAACCAAGAATATGACCTGCATCATTAAATCTTACCTTGATACCCTCAGTAATCTTGATACACTCATAGTAAGGCACTCCTTTGAAAAGGCTAAGGCAATCAGTTGCTTCTTTTACGGTATATAGAGGCTTTACTGGCGACTTTCCAGCTCTTTGACGTTTTCTATTTATCCATTCATTTTCTATCTCTTGAATATGTCCGCTATCAGGTAGCATTATTCCACATAACTCTGTGGTTGCCTTTGTAGCATAAATTGTACCCTTGAAGCCGTCCAAGTAGAGCTTTGGAATTCTACCACTATGGTCAATATGAGCATGTGTAAGTAACATAAAGTCTAATTCGCCAGGATTAAACGGAAAGGGCTCTGCATTGAGTATTACTTCATTTGCCCTTCCCTGAAACATTCCGCAATCAACAAGAAATTTGGTATCTCTAGTTTCAACTAAGTAACATGAACCAGTAACAGTTTTTGCTGCACCTAGAAAAGTAATTTTCATATCACAACCATCCCCTTTAAGCAAATAAGATTTTTAAAACAAAAAATCTGTGCATGTGAATAGTATTCGACTAAAGATACCAATATCCTTCTAAATATCCTATCTGTTTTGAAAGTAAAATTTTGAATTTTATTGAAGTATTTAACTGTCTCTTACTTATATGCCTGTACAAATGCTGTCGCAAGCTTCACGCAATTATTCAAATCGGTAATACTAACCATTTCACAAGGAGAATGTATATATCTGCAGGCAATACTAATCCCCCCACAAGGTACTCCAATACCAGTTGTCTGGATAGCTCCGCAGTCAGTGCCACCTCTTTCGAGTAATTCTCTTGTAAAAGGTATATTTTGCTCCTTTGCGAGCTCTTCAAGAAGTCTTCTAATTTCAGGGTGGGCTATATAGACAGCATCCTTGATTTTGAGAGCAGGTCCTCCTGTCATTATGACATCATGCTTGTGACACTCAGGAGTATCAGCAGTAGTAGTGATGTCTATTGCCAATGCGCAATCAGGCATTATTGCATATGCAGCCGTCTTTGCACCACGAAGTCCTACCTCTTCTTGTGTGGTGAACACATAATAAATCTCATTATCTGTCTTTGGTGCACCCTTAATCATTTCAATAAGCACAGCACAACCACTACGATTATCCATTGCCTTTGATACCGCAACGTCACCCATCGTATAAAAATCTCCAACAAAGGTAGCTACATCACCAATATTTACGTACTTTTCGGTCTCTGCCTTATCCTTACATCCAATGTCTATGAACATCTTTGAAAGATTAAGGTTCTTGTAGTCGGGAAGTTTGCCTTCCGCTGCAACGCAACCAACTACTCCACTTTTAAACTTTACTCTTTGGTTTAGTGCAAAATAAGGTGATACTCCTCCGATATTTGAAAATCTAATAAAGCCCTTATCATCAATGTAAGTGGAGATAATACCTATCTCATCCATGTGAGCAGCAAGCATTATCTTCTTTTTTGTTCCCTTTTTGATTGCTATAAGGTTTCCCATAGCATCGGTTTTTATTTCATCAACATATTGTTTGATTTCTTCTATAATCACATCTCTCACTTCGTCTTCATGTCCCGAAACGCCAAAGGCCTGTGTTACTTTTTTTAGTGTTTCCTTCATATCCAACCATCCTTTTTAAACTCTATTTTAAACTTCTATTTTTTTACTTCGTTGTCTTAAATTCTGTGTTTTTGACTTCTATTCTTTATATCAATATAGCTTATCTAATTCCAACAAACTGCTTTAGAGCATTTTTATCCTTGCTTAGTTGTTCAAGTACTTTTAGAGTGAGACGTTCAACGCTTTCAAAGTCCTCC
>JAEZFR010000155.1 GCA_023417285.1 Bacillota bacterium | reverse complement strand
GGTTTGTTTTTTGCAAAAGAGTTTTTGCTTAGCGAAGCACAAATCGAGCTACCTTTGATTATTTTAGCTATAGGCTTAGAGGTGGTATTCTTTATTTACGATTATGTTTACACCTTGTTTATAAGATTTTATTCTGCAAGGCTTAAACCAAGACTCAAAATTTGAGGCAATGCTGAGAAATAAATTGATTAAAACCTCCGCTCATATTACAATATTTGTAAAATGAGCGGAGGTTTTTTATGTCAGCAGCATTCTCTTATTCCATTGCAGTTTTTGTCATTATTCTTATTTCAGGATGTGTAGTAAACCTGTTGCCTCAGCACTATGTGTTTCAGTTGATTGGCATTGCATTTTTCTTTACATATATCTTGATTAATAGCGTAATTCTTTTTGAAAGTGCGGCGGATGTTACCTTGAAAATGCTATTTTACCGCTCATTACCGCTATTGTTTGGTATCTCAGCGTGTTTAATATCTATGACCTTAGGTTTTTGGATTTTTCCTGCCATTCGTGAAAAGGTACGAGATTGAGATATATGAATTGAGCATATAATTAATTTGTTAAGGCATATCTGTTTTGGAATTACGGAAAAGGCATATCAGTTATTAATTACCGAAAAAAGGGAATATACCTAGGTTTTATAATATGATATAATATTGGGTGATTTGTGTGTACTAGCATTAATCACCCTTTTATTTTATCTAATTATAAGATATATTATAACGAGGCATATATTTAGAAATGATTCTATAAATGATTATAGTTAATACATATGCTAATATCAAAATATTATTTGGGAAAGGACGGGATAAAGAATGAATGAAAAAGTTAAAGATATTGCTGTCAGAATAAAGGGCTTAAGGTTACTTGCAGGGATCTCGGAGGAGGAAGTCGCAAAATCAATAAGCATTAATCTACAGGAATATCTAAAGTATGAAAATGCAGAGGACGATATTCCCGTCAGTATTTTGTATGAAATCGCAGATTATTATCATGTTGATATGACAGAGATAATGACAGGGACCTCACCAAAGCTTCACGATATCTGCTTTGTCAAAAAAGGAGAGGGGCTGAAGGTGGAAAGGTATGACCAATACAGCTTTGAAAGCTTAGCTTATAAATATTCCAATAGAAAGATTGAGCCGATGGTAGTAGTACTCGATCCAAACAATAACCCTGAAATGGTTTCACATAAAGGTCAAGAATTCAACTATTGTTTGGACGGAAGAATGGAAGTAATTATTGGTAAAGAGCATTATGTATTAGAAGCAGGGGATTCTCTTTACTTCACTTCTACAATACCACACAAAATGCTTGCACTAGATGGCAAGGAAGCTAAATTTATCACAATAATACTACTTTAATACTACTTTAAAAATAAAGCTGGAGGCAATACATATGAGTTACGATGCACTATACTTAAAACTGACAAATTTCACTTCCTATGAGGACTTTTGTGAGAATTTTGAACTCAATATACCAGAGAACTTTAATTTTGCGTACGATATAATAGATAGGTATGCTATTGAACAGCCTGAGAGACTTGCTTTGGTTTGGTGCGATGACAATGGTCAAGAGAAAAAGTTTACATTTAGTGACCTTAAATACTGGTCTGACAAAACGGCAAACTTTCTTGTATCCAAGGGAATAAGAAAAGGCGATAAGGTAATGCTTATATTAAAGAGAAGATACGAATTCTACTTTTTTGCATTTGCATTATCCAAAGTAGGCGCGATTTTTATTCCTTCTACCAATCAGCTAATGAAGAAGGACATAGTTTACAGAAATAACGCTGCAGATGTTAAGGCAATTGTTGCATTCAATGAAGGAGAGATTATCGAACACGTTGAAGCAGCAAAGGCAGAGTCCCCAACTGTAGAAAATTTCATACTAGTGTGCGGACAAAAACAGGGGTGGATAGACTACAATTCTGAGATCAGTGATACTTCCAGTGAATGGACAAGGCCTGAGGGAGATAAAAACACGTACAATAATGATACCATGATAATTTATTTCACATCAGGTACCACAGCAATGCCTAAAATGACAGTACACGATTTTACTTACCCCCTTGGTCACATTGTAACGGCAAGATACTGGCAGAGAGTACAGGAGAATGGTTTACACATTACCGTTGCTGATTCTGGCTGGGCAAAGTTTGCATGGGGTAAGCTTTATGGTCAGTGGATATGCGGAGCAGTTCAGTTTGTCTATGATATGGATAGGTTTGATCCCGTTAAGCTGCTAGAAAAACTTGAAAAGTATGAGGTTAAAACCTTCTGCGCACCTCCTACAATATATAGATTTTTACTTCAGCATGACATTACTAAATACGATTTGTCAAAGCTTGTTCACTGCTCTACTGCAGGTGAGCCGCTGAATCCTGAAATATTTAATAGGTTTAAAAAGCTGACGGGTATTCCAATTCTTAATGGGTTTGGGCAGACTGAAACCACTGTTTTGGTTGCTAATTTTGAATGGCTGGATATAGACCCAGGTGCAATGGGCAAACCAAATCCAGCATATCATATTGATGTTGTGGATGAGTTTGGGAAATCATGTCCAGCAGGTGAAGAAGGTGAGCTAGTAATAAGAGATGTGGATACAAATAAGCCAGCCGGTTTATTTAGCAGCTATTACAAGGATAAAGCAGCAACAGACAGGGTATGGTACGATGGTATGTATCATACGGGTGATGTTGTTTATAGAGATGAGCATGGATATCTTTGGTTTGTTGGGAGAAATGATGATGTTATTAAGGCGTCAGGATACAGAATCAGTCCTTTTGAGGTTGAAAGTGCTTTGATAGAGCACTCGGCTGTTCTTGAGTGCGCTGTTACTGGAGCGCCTGATGCAGTAAGGGGTACAGTAGTAAAGGCTACTGTCGTTCTTGCAAAAGGCTATACACCATCGGAAGAATTAAGCAAGGATATTCAAGCATACGTTAAAAATGTTACTGCCCCATATAAATATCCACGAATTATTGAATTTGTTGATGAATTGCCAAAAACTATTGGTGGAAAAATAAAGAGGGCGCAGCTTAGAAATGAAGATAAGGCAAAATTTGAAGCTAGTCAAGAATAATTGTCCGTGCTTTGATTGGCCTTAAGAAAGGATTTTGGTTTTACAAATAGATGAATGAGAAAACTCAAAGAGTATTAGAATTTGACAAAATTATTAATCAACTATCAAAACTTACAGCATCTGAATTGGGGAGGGAGCTCGTTACAGAGCTTTCTCCTCAAACTGATTTAAATAAAGTTAATGAATTGCTCAAGGAGACAAACGATGGTGTCAGCTGTATAATGAGAAGAGGCTCCCCACCGCTAGGAGGAATATCCGATATCAGAGCAAGCCTAAAGCGCTTAGATATTGGCGGAGTACTTAATACAGCGGAGCTTATGAGAGTTGGAGGTGTCCTGAGAGCAGCACGAAGACTGAAGAATTACTCAAGTGAAAAGATAGAAGATGTTAGCAGCAATGTTGTAAATGAGCTTATTAGTTGTCTTGAATCCAATATTCGATTGGAGCAGAAAATTGAGCAGTGTATTATTTCAGAAGATGAGATTTCTGATAATGCAAGTAACACCCTTAGCAACATCAGGAGGCAAATTAGAGAGCAGCAGGCATCAATAAAAGATAAGTTAAACGATATTATAAGGTCTAGCAAATATTCTAAGTATATCCAAGAATCTGTCGTCACTATGCGTGGTGACAGGTATGTGATACCAGTCAAACAGGAGCATAAAGGCGATGTTCCGGGTCTTGTACACGACTCTTCAGCAAGCGGAGCAACACTTTTTATAGAACCGATGGGTGTTGTTGAAGCCAATAATAATATTAAACAACTCAGTATTAAAGAACAGATAGAGATAGATAGGATTTTGGCAGAGCTTTCAGCAGATGCTTCACTTATTCTACCTCAACTAAATGCAAATATGAGTATTATGGCAAGATTGGACTTTATATTTGCAAAGGCTAAGCTTGCAATAGACTTGAATTGTTTCTGCCCAAAAATGAACGATGAAGGCAGGATAGTTATTAGAAAAGGCAGACACCCTCTTCTAGATACCAAAAAGGTAGTACCTATAGACTTTTGGATTGGTGATAAATTTCATACCCTTATAATTACTGGTCCTAATACCGGTGGTAAAACGGTATCGCTAAAAACAGTTGGACTTTTTACACTTATGGCCCAAAGTGGACTTCACGTCCCTTCTAATGACGGTACAGAACTCAGTGTATATGAAAGAGTGTTTGCCGATATTGGTGATGAGCAAAGCATAGAGCAAAGTCTCAGTACGTTTTCTTCTCACATGAAAAATATAGTGGGTATCCTGGGACAGGTAAACAGCAAGAGTTTGGTGCTGTTTGATGAACTTGGTGCCGGTACTGACCCTACAGAAGGTGCAGCCCTTGCTATGTCCATACTGGAATGTCTGCATCAGATTGGTGCTACCTCCGTAGCTACAACCCATTATAGCGAACTTAAGGTATATGCCATATCAACTCCTGGAGTGGAAAATGGATCGTGCGAATTTGATGTTGAGACGCTTAGACCTACTTATAAATTACTAATAGGTGTACCTGGAAAAAGTAATGCATTTGCTATTTCAAGCAGGCTTGGGCTTACTGATGATATTATTGAGCGTGCAAAAGAATTTTTGTCACAAGAGGATATTCGCTTTGAAGATGTGCTGTTGAGCATAGAAAAGAATCGCAGTGAAGCTGAACGAGAGAAAATGAGGGCTGAAAGCTATAGACTTGAAGCGGAGAGACATAAAAAGGACCTTGAAGATCAAAAAAGAAGGATAGAATCACAACGAGAAAATGAGCTTAGAAAAGCACGGGAAGAAGCCAGGAAAATCCTTGTTGAGGCTAAGAGCCAGGCAGAAGAGCTCATTTCTGAGATGAAGAGACTTGCCAGGGAACAGGAAGAAGCTGAACTCAAACGTCAGACTGAGGAGCTTCGCCAAAAGGTAACCAAAAGCATAAATAGCTTGGACGACTGCCTTGTTGAATCCATTATGCCAAAGCAGGGTTTGGTAAACCCCCCTAAAAATCTTAAGCCCGGTGATTCTGTAATGATTGTGAATTTAAATCAAAAGGGTACTGTTGTAAATGTTCCAGATAAAAACGGTGAGGCCATAGTTCAGGCTGGAATAATGAAAATAAACGTTCATGTTTCCAATCTAAAAATTATAGATGAACAAAAACCACAGGGTGGTGCCAGAACTGGTATTGGAAAAATTGGAGTTTCAAAGGCGCGAAGCATGTCGATTGAGTTGGACGTTAGGGGCAAAATGCTTGATGAGGCTATTGAAGCGGTGGAAAAGTATTTAGATGATGCGTATATTTCCAGGCTAAAGGAAGTAACAATAATTCATGGAAAGGGAACAGGTGCACTGCGCAGCGGTATTCAATCCCATCTAAAAGGGCATCCTCATGTAAGTAGCTTCAGGCTTGGTCGATTAGGTGAAGGCGAGAATGGTGTTACAGTTGTTGAATTGAAGTGAAATCACTAAAGTTGTTGAATTAGTGAAATCACTAAAGGTTGACAATTAAGACACAGTAAATTAGAATTAGTATGGTTTTTTAGAATTTTAACATGTAAATGTATTAGGAATTATGAAGGAGAATATTTGTGAATACTAGACAGGACGTAAGAAATATTGCAATTATCGCTCACGTTGACCATGGTAAGACCACATTGGTGGACGCCATGCTTAGACAGAGTGGAATATTTAGAGAAAACGAAGCAATTGCTGAAAGAGTAATGGACTCAAATGACCTTGAGAAGGAAAGAGGAATTACTATTCTAGCAAAAAATACAGCTGTAAACTATAACGGAATAAAGATCAATATTGTAGATACCCCAGGACATGCTGACTTTGGCGGAGAGGTTGAACGTGTACTTAAAATGGTTGATGGCGTTCTTCTTCTGGTTGATGCTTTTGAAGGTGCTATGCCTCAGACAAGATTTGTTCTCAAGAAAGCATTATCACTCAACCTAAAGCCAATAGTTGTTGTCAATAAGATTGATAGGCTAGAGGCTAGACCTGATGAAGTGGTTGATGAGATACTGGAGTTGTTTATTGAACTAGGTGCTGATGACGACCAGCTTGAGTTCCCAGTTGTTTTTGCTTCCTCCAGAGAAGGCTTTGCTGTATGCGATTTGGGCGGAGAGAGAATAGACCTTAAGCCGCTTTTTGAAATGATAGTTGATATGGTACCGGCACCTAAAGGTGAATTTGAAAATACACTGCAAATGCTTGTTTCAAATATAGACTATGATGAATACGTTGGAAGAATTGCCATTGGCAGAGTGGATAGAGGATCAATAAAACTCAATCAGCAGGCAATAATCTGCAAAAAAGAAGGAACTCAACTTAATGCTAGAATTACTAAGTTGTATACCTTTGAAGGACTAAGGAGAGTAGAGTCTCCAGAAGGTAAGGTTGGAGATATAGTTGCTGTTTCTGGTGTGGGAGATGTTACAATTGGAGATACAATATGTGATGTAGGTTCACCTGACCCATTGCCGTTTGTAGCTATTGATGAGCCAACATTATCTATGACCTTCTCAGTAAATAATAGCCCGTTTGCGGGTAGAGAGGGCACTTTTGTAACCTCAAGACATTTGAGAGACAGGTTGTTCAAAGAGCTTGAGACAAATGTAAGTCTTAAGGTCGAAGAAACTGAGTCTGCTGATTCTTTTGAAGTATCAGGAAGAGGAGAACTGCATCTTTCCATATTGATTGAAACTATGAGAAGACAGGGCTATGAGTTCCAGGTTTCTAAACCTTCTGTAATCTACAAGGAAGTTGATGGAGTACAGATGGAACCTATTGAATACCTGATGATTGATGTACCAGAGGACTTTATGGGTGTTGTTATGGAGAAGCTCGGACAGCGTAAGGCTGAAATGGTCAATATGACTTCTGCTAATCAGGGCTATATGAGATTGGAGTTCACCATACCTGCAAGGGGGTTGATTGGCTACCGTTCGGAATTTATGACTGATACAAAGGGCAACGGTATCTTAAATCATGTATTCCATAGCTACGAGGAATATAAAGGAGATATCCCTACTAGACAAAGAGGGTCCATGGTTGCCTGGGAAGATGGAGATGCGGTTACCTATGGTCTTTATAATGCCCAGGAAAGAGGAACCTTGTTTATCAGCCCTGGAACAAAGGTGTATGAGGGTATGATAGTAGGAGAGAATGCAAGATATGATGATATTGTTGTAAATGTTTGCAAGAAAAAGCATGTTACAAATATGAGAGCATCGGGATCAGATGACGCCCTAAGACTAACTCCACCTACTGTGCTAAGTCTAGAACAGGCACTGGAGTTTATTGCTGATGATGAATTGGTGGAAATAACGCCAAAAAATATTAGACTTAGAAAAAGGGTTCTAAATAGCGAAATGAGAGCTAAAATCAAGAGTAAAATGTAGCTCATTTTGTGGACAAAGTAATAAAACAATATTATAGTTATTAGTAGGGCAAAGTTTGATAGGAATGGAGTTAATCTGTGATGAGGAGAAAATTACTAGTTGCTTTGATTGGAATAACCTCTGTAATTCTAGGTATTCTTCTGTCAGTGCCGAAGCTTGTGAGATTCTTTGGTACGATGCTACAGGGGTTTAATGCCAGTTTCGGAGGGTGGAACATCTTTTTAACTGTTATAGGATTCATATTTATATTCTTTGGAATATTTGTGATTTCTGCAGGACTCAAAAGATGGTCATTTATTATTTCATCAATATGTGTATTTGTAATAATTGGTGGAGTTTTGGCCTTTTATTCGTATAGAGGTACCTTGTCTACTACAGGCCTTGATGATTTGACCAAGGAGGATATCGTAATACCAACGGGAAGTGCCATTACCGTAGAGATACCTATGGGTTCAAACACATCTCAAATCGCTGACATTTTATATGAAAAGGGTGTTATTACAAATACAAAAATATTTGGTATAATATCAAAGTTAAATGGCTTTGATGGAAGATATATGGCTGGAACTCATTATGTAAGCAAAAACCTTGACTTTAATTCATTAATGGTAATATTAACAGGCAAGCCAGAGAGCGTTCAGATCATGCTTAGAGAGGGTCTGACATACAAGCAAATGGTAAGTGAGTTTGTTAAAAAGGGCATAGTCACAGAAGATGAGTTAAATAGAGCTATGAAGTATGAGAAGTACGACTATGATTTTGTTAAGCAAATAAAAAACCTTAATAATAGAGAGTATATGCTTGAGGGATATTTATTCCCTGATACCTATGAATTTGGTATGGGTGCAGATGCCAAGACAGTTATTGATGTAATGCTCACAAACTTTAATAATAAGATTAAACCTGAGTACTACACTCGTGCCAAGGAACTTGGTATGAGTATGGACAAGATTATTACTTTAGCTTCTATTATTGAGAGAGAAACTAATAGCGAAAAGGAT
>JAEZFR010000576.1 GCA_023417285.1 Bacillota bacterium | reverse complement strand
GTGCATCAGGCGGCCGTGTATTATACTCTACACGAGAAAAGAAGGAAGCTGCAGTAATTGCATTATCTACGAGAAAAACTTCTGCAAATCAAGTCGCGCAAGATTTTTCCGTATCTCGTGCTGGATTATATACATGGAAATGACAGCTTCTTGGAGAGGGTAAAACATCACCGATGAAGCATAACAAAACAAGAACTAATACATCTGCAACAACAGAAAAAGAAATAAGTATTCTTAAAGAAGAATTACATAAGTTGCAGCTTGAACGAGACATATTAAAACAATCTATAGAATTACTAAAAAAAGAGATGGGCGCAGATATAACTAAATTATCAAATAGAGATAAAGCCATCATTATCAGCGCCCTTGTTAAAGAATATACACTATTTAGCTATTAGTATATTTTAAGATGGCCAAAAGCAGTTATTTCTACCAAATAAATTCTATGAATCAAAATGATAAATACGCCGATATAAGAACAATTATTATTGACATATTTATTGATTCAAGAGAAACTATATGGATATAGGCGAATATCATTTGTATTAAAATCAAAGGGTATTATTCTCTCAGAAAAGATTGTAAGGCGTATAATGAAGGGAGGAATCTTTAAATGTTCGCACTCCTCGAAAAAAGAAATACAATTCATATAAAGGAGAGATATCACCAGAAGTACCAAACTTGATTAACCGTAAATTTCATTCTAATGCACCTAACGAGAAATGGTTGACTGATATAACTGAATTTAGTTTACCTACGGGGAAAGTTTATTTATCTCCAATTATTGATTGTTTCGATGGATTGCCTGTCAGTTGGAGCATTGGAACATCACCAGATGCTTCTTTAACAAACTCTATGTTAGATAAGGCTATAGACACATTGAAGCCCGGTGAAACTCTAGCGATAGAGGTGCACACTATCGCTGGCCGGAGTGGATCAAAAAAACGAAAGAGGCATCGTTAATAAGGTCAATGTCAAGAAAAGGATGTTCACCAGACAACTCTGCTTGTGAAGGTTTTTTTGGTCGTATAAAGAATGAGATGTTTTATGATCGAGATTGGAGCAATGTAAGCCAATCGGATTTTATAGATATATTAGATGAGTATTTATATTGGTATGCAGAAGAAAGAGTGACGCTTTCACTCGGCGGTTTAAGTCCACTTCAATACAGACGTAGTCTAGGAATAGCAGTTTAGTCCAAGAAAACATCCGCACCCCCTTTATGGCATTTCGATATTGACATTTACACATACTAACCAAATTGGTTTAAAAGAATTGAGAGAAAACGTAGAAACTTTTGTAGTACCACAGTCATATTACTATTTAGAAGAAGAGGGAGAATTGTTGAAATATATAAACCAAAATTTGGTTCTCAATGGAAAGGTTTCGTGTAATGAAATTAGGAACGAAGACATTAATGAGAAGTGTAGGGATTATAGAAATGAATAGTAATTGTGCAGATAATGTATGGGGCGTTTTCAAAGGAGAAGGGAAGTTTCGGTTTCACTGTACTGTAGAGATTAATGGTAAGGAAGAAATGTGTTACTTACCCTCGAATTGCAAGTTGGAAAAACTGGTCAAATTAGAGGGTAAAAGGGTATTACTTGAGAGAATGGAATCGGATAAATTCTCCTATTATGTTCGTGCAGTTTGTTATAGAAATGCATTGTACTTATTAAATTTGCAAGAAGTCAATAAAGTAATAGACGATAGTATACAAAGACGTATATTTGATTTTATAGGAAATAGAGAAAATACTATTCGAGAAAAACAGATTGAGGGATATAAAGCGGATATATTTATTCCTTGCGCAAACATCATAATAGAAAATAAGGCAGTATTAACATTTAATCAAGAAGGAACATATCCTACAATGAATTCAAGACATGTTAATGAACAGTTACGTAGACTTTCGGAGCTTTTGAATAGAGGATATAAGGTTTATCTTTTTATAGTTGGGCTTGGGGTTGGAATTAAGAAAATAAAGCTAGATGAGACGTATTTTGAAGAGGGGTTATTGCATGAATGTAGGAATAAAGGCTTGGAGGTTGTAGGATTTAATTTAGGGTATAGAAGGGGCGAGTTTTATGTAAAAGGAGTAATCCCAGTTGAATTGAAATAATATCAATATGGATTATATGATTTGGGAACTTCTGGTCACGATGACCAAAAGTTCCACACAATAGAATACGTAAACATAACACATATATATAACACATATACCAGTGAAATTACAGTTTTGTAGTTCCACTGGTATTTTTTATGGCTCTTTGTCAGCTAAGGAAAGTCAAGGCTCTTTTTATTAATTATTTATTCTTTTTAGGGTAAACTAAACAAAGAGTCTGAACTCCCTTTACGAAACTACAATTAATAAATGTTTAGTTTGTTAAATCTCTAACCTTGGCATAGTAGATACGAAAAAACTTATTTAAACCAGCGATTTTTGATGCTTTTTTTGATTTACCTTCTGATTCTTTCTTTTTTATATAAAGGTAAACAGGATTATCCGATGGTTTTTGACGTGTAAAAGATGCCATTATTTCATAGCCGACTTTTCGTAATGATTTAGAACCACGCTTAGAAATTTTTCTATTATTACTACAAAATCCACCAGATTGGTAAACTGGAGCATCTATTCCTGCATATGCGATTAATGCACTTGCACTATGAAATTTACGTACATTACCGATTTCGGCTATAAATCGAGTAGCTAGGTTTGCACCAATTCCTTTTGTGTTTATTAAAAGCTTAAATTCAGGGAGATCTTTTGCAATTTCAATCATTTGTGATAAAATTAAACT
>JAEZFR010000563.1 GCA_023417285.1 Bacillota bacterium | reverse complement strand
CGTTTACAAGAGACATAACTGTTTGAAAATAACCAGTATTGAGGTTATCAGAATATTGCTGAAGTTCAGTGTTTTTTTGTCTCAGCTCTTCTTTTGTCTTACTCAGGTTTTCTATGTAATTGTTGAGTTCATCATTAACAGCAGCAGTCTGCTCATATAGTGCCTCTATCTCTTGCTTTTGACTATAAACATTATTGAACAACTCAGCCTTATCCATAGCCACGGCACAGTAATTTGCTAAACTTTTCAGAAAGGATATATTAATATTTTTGAATGAATTTTTCTCTTTTGTTTCAATAAATATTACTCCCCCCTGCTCATCAGCAATGTTAAACGGAATGGCAAGCTTGTCCCCAATAATACCACGTTTTTCGATTTCAACCCCAGTCTTTATAACAAGAGAATTGGTATTAAAACAGCGGGTAACCACAGAATCTATGCTAAAGTGCTTACCCACCTCTCCAAGTACCACTTCTCCTAGTTCATACCTACATATAATCTCTTGGGAATTCTTTTCTTTATAGCACACAAGACACCTATCACAGCCGGTGAATTTATGGAATACTTCATATATGTACTCTACTATACTTGATACATCAATAGTTGAATTAAATTTATCGGAGGCTACCCTTAATACTTCTAATTGGTTTTGTTTCTCAACTAATAGCTTAAAAGTTTTAATAATATTTTTTTCATTCAGCCTTTGGGGCCGAAAATGCTCGATATCCAGGTTCTTAATAACTCCTGCAATCCTCTTTTTGGTGTTATTGCGTTGTCTAATAATAGTATATAATTCAATAAAATTGAGGCTTATAAATATAAAAAAAAGTATTAATCCTGTATATATTAGTAATGAGTATTCATTAATAAAACCCAAAAATAAAAACAGAATAAACATAAAACTAATAATATGCTTTAATAGACTAGAATAATACCTAGAATGCTTCATATTTCCTCCGAATAATGTAACTGTTTCAATTCTATAAAATACTCTACTTTTTCATTTTAAAGTGTTTTTAAACTATTGGCAATATAATTAACTCTTTTTTGTTATAAATACAAGAAAAAGTAACATCCAACATGGATATTACTTTTTTGTAAAAATTTATTTAGTCTCACCCTAGATATAATGGAAAATAGTGTGATATTTACTTTTTATAATAGTTTTATTTAGTCTCACCAAGTGTAATGCTGACTTTAAATGTCTTGCCATCTCTATAAACTTGGGCTTCCACCACATCTCCAGGCTTAAACTTATTTTTCTCCTCCTCAAGCTCATCAAATGATTTAACCGTTTTGTTATTGAAGGATACGATAACATCATTTGCCTTTATACCAGCCTTTTGGGCAGCACCTAGCAACTCAACATCTGCTACAAAAATACCCATAGGCATATTATTCTTCTTTGCAATATCCTCAGTGTAATTTTGGTTTACATAAATTCCTAAATATGGTCTTGAAATATAGTTATTCTTAATAAGTTCTTCAGATATTTTTTTGATTTCATTGACCGGGATAGCAAAGCCTACTCCTTCAAAGCCAGTCTGAACCATTTTTATGGTATTAATTCCAATAAGTTGACCTTTAAGGTTGACAAGTGCACCACCGCTGTTTCCAGGATTTATAGCTGCATCAGTCTGGATAAGCTTAATTTTCCTACCGGTATCCACCTGAACAGTTCTATTGAGACCGCTTACATACCCACCTGTAACAGATCCCATGTATTCAAGACCACCTGGATTTCCTATGGCTACTACCTGTTCTCCTACCTTAAGCTTATCTGAATCACCAAATTCAATTGCAGTAAGGTTTTTCTCATTTATTGATATTACTGCCAAATCTGTTTTGGCATCATAGCCTTTTATAGTAGCAGTATATGGTTTATCCATTTTGTTAGGCAAGAAAACCTCAACCTTGGCGCCTGTTCTTATTTCCCTAGTCTTATCATCAAGTGCCTTCTCTATTACGTGATGATTGGTAATTATAAGTCCATCACTGCTTATAATAATACCTGAGCCTTCACCATCGCTAGCTTGAACACCGAAAATATCACTAGAACTCTGGTAGGTAGTTCTTATCCCCACCACGGAAGGTCCTACCTTCTCAGCTACCACACTTACCGCTTCCTCACCTGAGGCAACGATTTCTACCTTTTTGTACTCTCCAATGCCTATGTTCTTGTTGCCGGAGTCATCATTAGAAGGAACAATGGGCATAAACAGCAACGCACCTGCAACTATAGCGCCACCAACAATTGAGCTTATGCCAGAAACCAAAATATACTTCCATACATTTGATTGCTTTTTAGTTTTCTTGTAGTGTTCCTTATAATAATTATTTACATTTGGATTAACATACTGATTATTGTTGCTATAGCCATTAAATTGTTTTGGCTCATTATTCGCTTGCACGTTAAAATTAAAATAGTCAGTATTACTATTTCCATTGGTACTATTAGTAGAAATATTTTGCTCATAGGCATTACTACTTAAGTTATCCTGCTCAGAGCTATGGGCACTACTAAAATTGTCCTGCTCAGAGCTATGGGCACTACTAAAATTGTCCTGCTCAGAGCTATGGGCACTACTAAAAT
>JAEZFR010000507.1 GCA_023417285.1 Bacillota bacterium | reverse complement strand
ATTAATTATCATTAATGGAAGAGTTATCAAGGTAATTTTCAGATACTGAGTTGCCATATTTATTATGATAGCCTCAGCACCTCTGAAGAACAGTACAATAATCGGCCTTGCGAAAATAATACATAATACAGAAAAGAGCAGAGCTGCAATGAAGCCTAAAAATACCGATTGCTTAATAGCAACCTTTGCACTATTATTATTCTCTTCCCCGATTAATCGTGCAATTATAACAGTGCACCCTGTAGATAGGGCTACAAAAAACACTTGTATAAATGCAAAAAGTGAATTAACCAGGCCAACCGCAGAAACTGCCTGATTTCCGATATGTCCTACAAAAATCATTGAGACAACACCGACAATCATAATCAGTGCCTGCTCAATAACGGCAGGCACAGCAACCTTCAAAATACTCTTTTTTATATTTGACTCATCAATAATCATTATCTATAATTAGTCATAACTCCATCTGACCATAGCCTCTCTAAATTATAAAAGCTTCTGTCTTCATGGTGAAAAACGTGTATAATAACGTCTGAATAATCAAGTAAAATCCATCTTGCGGTTTCATAGCCTTCGCTATGATTAGCTTCAATACCTATCTCTTTAAGCTTAAACTGAACTTCATCTGCAATTGCCTTTATATGTGTAGTAGAAGTACCGCTGCATATAACAAAATAATCCGATATAATTGTAATATCCTGTATATCAATGACACTTATATCCTTAGCCTTCTTTTCTTCCATAAATGCAACTATCTTTTCAACCAGTTGTTTTGATTCCAAAAGTATGCACCTCATTAATAAGATTTTTGAAATACCTGACTATTATAGCATTAAAAATATTGTAATTCAAATTTAATATAAGCTTTCTATGGTGCAAAATCTTTACCTAAAAGAATTGTTATATCATATCTGGAGTCGGGCTGATATTCCTCCTTTATTGTTGGTATTTTTAGCATTTTGCTTATCTCATCACCTTGGATATTTTCTTTTCGTATTGCAATTATTGAAGTCCCCTTACTGCTATCAAGATGATTTCCGGCGCTTACCTCATAGCCTTTAGCCTCTAGCATTGAACGCACTGTTTCAGCAAGCCCCTTTTTGTCAGTACAGTTTATTACCTCGATTGCAAGCTTTCTGGGTTTTGCGTCAGTACTCTGTTTAGTAGGCTCTTTTTGCACTTCATCCTTTTTTTCTGGTATAACAACTTCTAATTTAGTTTTTTGGGCAGCAGTGCTAGTAGTTACTTGCTTTTGTTGTTCTTGCTTCATTACTTGTACGACACTTTTATCAAATAGTCCAGAGTCTCTAACAAAATTTACCCCTATTATAATTGATGAAAAAAGCAATAAAAATGTTCCCAATCCATAAAAACCAAATTTAAAAAATTTCTTCATTTACCTCTTACTCCTTCAAAATACATAAAAAAATCACATAAGCAGTTCATTTCGTGCTTCTATAGTATTTGGATGTATTAACCCATTTTTGCTGATAACATACTTAATTACACTATCATAGGTAAACAGCATCGCTTTGTCAATATCTTCATAGACCAGCTTTCTAGCAGCTTCAGCCTCCTTGTGCTCACGAGCCGGCTCTATGTAATCCGCCAAGAAAATAATTTTATCCAATGTGCACATATTAACACATCCTGTTGTATGACACATAATAGCCTTCAATATTTCACAATCATCAACATAAAATTCATTTTTTGCAATTACCGCGCCTACTGCCCCATGTAATAGAAAGGGCTGTCTTTTTTCCAGTTCACTAACAGCTATACCATATTTATTGCAGCATACCAATAGGTCTTCATCTGAAAGATTTTTGGCGCAGTCATGCAATAAACCCGCAATTGCAGCCTTCTCAATATCAACCTTATAATGCTTAGCCAAGGCAACAGCTGTTTGCATGGTATTAATTGAGTGCCTAAACCTCTTTGGCTTAAGCATTGAAGCTAACCTCTCCTGCATTATATCTAAATTCATATAATTTAAAGTCTCCTTATCCTCAAAGACCACTTTACTTATCTATAAACTCCATTTTACTTATCGATATCGATAAATTCCATTTCCCTTATTTATAAAGACCATTTTCATATATATAATCTATTACGTTGTCCGGTACAAGATATTTTATAGATTTACCTTGTTCTACAAACTTTCTGATATTAGTCGAGGAAATATCCATAAGTGGTGCATTAAATGATGTAATAGAGGCTCCAAACTGACTCTCCAAATACTGTATGCGTTCCTCATAATCTGCCTTTTGAAAGCCCGGCCTTAAAACGCTTATAAATTTAGTAAGCTTAAAAACCTGTTCGAAGTTTTTCCAGGTCATTAGATCCATTACAACATCGGCACCTATTATATAATAAAAATCAGCATTTTTGTATAATGCTTGTAGTAGCTTTAATGTATCTATTGTATAGGTATAACCTATTCTTTCTATTTCTAAAGCAACAGCTTCAAAATACGGATTAGAAGCTATTGCAAGTTCAACCATTTTATATCGTAGCGGCGCATCAGTAACTTCCTTCATCTTCTTGTGTGGAGGATTTCCTGATGGAATAAACAAAATTTTATCTAGTTCAAAATTGCACCTCACCTGTTCTGTCATAGATAGGTGTCCTAAATGTACTGGATCAAATGTACCTCCGCAAATACCAATTTTCTTAGTTTTTTCCGCCATAAACTCTCCTTATTTACACAAAATTATCATTAATATTTTTTGCATCTGATGTCTTTTATAGCAATGTATATTATACCATAGTTTTATTAAAATGGTTTTATAACCTTGTTAAAGTATTAATTTATCGAAAATTGTTAACTTCTACTTAAAATAGAAGTATTTAGTTTAAAAATTTATAAAATAAATGCACCATAATGTTATAAGCATATAAAATCAGGTGCACTCTAAATAATTAATTTTTTAACTTTTACTTTCTTCCAATATCTTTTCTATAATGCATTCCATCAAAAGAAATTTTTTCAATTCCTTGGTATGCCTTATCAATAGCCTGCTGCATGGATTTGGCAATTGCCGTTACTCCCAATACTCTTCCACCAGCAGTGAAGAACGTACCATCCTTTATAGAAGTGCCCGCATGGAAAACAATGGTCTGATCGTTTTGTTGTGCGGCTTCTATTCCCTTTATCTCAATGCCTGTCTGATACTTCCCTGGATAACCACCCGATGCAGCTACAACACATACTGCAGCGTTGTCGTCCCACTCAATATTTATAGAATCTAGTCTTTCATCAATAATGGCTTCAAAAATTTCAAGTAAATCAGTTTTAAGCCTTGGAAGAACAACCTGGGTTTCAGGATCACCAAACCTGGCATTGTACTCTAGTACCTTTGGTCCGTCCTTTGTCAGCATAAGGCCAAAGTATATTACACCCTTAAATGTGCGCCCTTCCTTGTTCATAGCATCAACAGTAGGAAGGAAAATATTTTTCATGCAGTATTCATCAAGCTCTGCTGTATATAGAGGGCTAGGTGAAAAAGTACCCATTCCCCCTGTATTGGGACCCATATCATGATCAAATGCACGCTTGTGGTCTTGAGAGGATACCATCGGAATAATTGTCTTTCCATCTGTAAAGGCAAGAATCGAGACCTCTGGTCCTTCAATAAACTCTTCAATAACAACCTTGCTGCCAGCTTCCCCGAATACTTTATCGTTCATTATGCTATTAACTGCATCTATTGCCTCTTGAACAGTTTGTGCAATTATTACACCCTTACCAAGTGCCAATCCATCTGCCTTTACCACTACAGGAATCTTGCCTGCCTTGAGGTAAGCAATAGCCTCGTCACTGTTGGTAAATACCTTGTACCCCGCAGTAGGAATGTTGTATTTATACATTAAATCCTTTGAAAACGCCTTGCTGCCTTCAAGAATAGCAGCAGCCTTTACAGGTCCAAACGCTCTTATGCCTGCCGCCTCCATTGCATCTACCATTCCAAGTGCAAGAGGGTCATCAGGTGCAACCATTACCAAATCAATGTTTTCTTGCTTCGCGAAGCTAACCATTTTTTCTATATCAACAGCCTTAATTGGTACACATTCAGCAAGCTTTGAAATGCCACCATTGCCAGGTGCACAGAAAAGCTTAGTAATCCTACTGCTTTGTGCTAGCTTCCATATAATAGTATGCTCTCTTCCTCCACCACCTACAACTAATACCTTCATGTTGTATACTCCTCTACGTGTAATCAATTACAACTTTCCCACAAATACTGTAGGAAAGTTGCTTTTATATCTCAAAATATTCAGGTTGGCTTAATTTCACCCTTCTCGTATTGTATAACAAGTTGATTATGCCAAAATCTTAGTGCTTGAAATGTCTCATGCCTGTGAATATCATTGCTATTCCATACTTGTTGCAGGCATCAATCGAAAGCTGGTCGTTATTTGATCCACCTGGCTGAATAATGGCAGTAATACCAGCCTTTGCAGCCGCTTCAACACAATCATCAAATGGGAAGAAAGCATCTGATGCAAGAACTGCCCCCTTACATCTTTCTCCACCGTACTCTATAGCTATCTTTGTTGACATGATTCTATTTGTCTGACCAGGTCCTACACCAAGAGTTGCCATGTCCTTTGCAATTGTAATGCCGTTTGACTTTGTATGCTTTACAACCTTCATTGCAAAAATCAGGCTCTTCATTTCTTCAGCTGTAGGCTGCTTATCTGTAACACACTTCAGGTTACTTTCCTCAAAGAGCTCAGTGTTATACTTCTGTACAAGTAAGCCACCAGCAACCTTCTTCATATCATAGGTATCAGCTGTTATCTTATTGCTTATGCCTTCTAGCTTCAAGAGTCTTATATTCTTCTTAACTGTGAGAATGTCCAGTGCTTCTTGAGTAAATGAAGGAGCAACCACAATTTCTATAAAAATCTTTGCTATCTCAGTAGCTGTAGCCGCGTCTATTTCTCTATTTGAAGCTATAATTCCTCCATATATTGATACAGGGTCTGATTCATATGCCTTCATGTATGCTTCGCTGATTGTGTCAGCACTTCCTACTCCACAAGGATTTGCATGCTTTACAGCTACAATTGTTGGCTCGTCAAATTCTTTAACAAGTTCAATCGCACCATTGGCATCATTTATATTGTTATAGGAGAGCTCTTTCCCATGGAGCTGTACTGCACTAGGAAGCAAGCCTGTATTCTTACCAACTTCCTTATAGAAAACAGCCTTTTGGTGTGGATTTTCACCATAGCGCATATCCTGAACCTTTTCATATGTGAGTGAAAGGGTATCTGGAAAATCTATATCTCCAAGAGTATCTCTTAAGTATTTCGCAATCAAGGTATCGTAGTGGCTAGTGTGTTCAAAAACCTTGTACGCTAGTCTAAACTTGGTCTTCACGCTTACATCACCAGTTGCTGTCATTTCATCGAGTACTTTTTCATAATCAGCAGGGTCAACTATAACAGACACGTCCTGATAATTCTTTGCAGCAGCTCTTAGCATTGTAGGTCCGCCGATATCAATGTTTTCTATTGCTTCTTCTAGTTCTACATTGCCTTTTAGAATTGTTTGCTTGAAAGGATATAGGTTAATGATAACCATATCTATGGTATCAACGCCCAATTCTTTAATCTGCTTCATATGCTCTTCATTGCTTCTAATTGCCAGAAGCCCAGCATGTACCTTTGGGTGGAGAGTCTTAACTCTGCCATCAAGACATTCAGGAAAACCCGTGATATCGGAAATATTGATAACCTTTAAGCCCGCTTCTGACAATGTCTTTGCAGTTCCTCCAGTAGAAATAATTTCTACACCCTTGCTATCCAGAGCCTTTGCGAATTCTACAATACCTGTCTTGTCAGACACACTGATTAATGCTCTCTTAATCATTTTAAATATCCCCCTGCATAAAATATTTTTAACACAGCTAAAGCCATGTTGTTGACTGTTTAATATGTTATTTTTGTTCAAGAGTAAACTGTTTTGATAGTTCTATTTCCATTTTGCTTGTGACACTTAGCTCATGCAATTTGCTTATGCTATTTTGCTCATGCAATTTGCTTATGCTATTTTGCTTATGCTATTTTGCTTATGCTATTTTGCTTACATCAGCTTAGTTCTTATCAATAAGAACACGTCTGCCCTCAATCCTGAGCCTGTTTTCAGAATATAGCTTTATTGCCTCCGGAAGAATCTCCCACTCCGCTTGTTCCATAACCCTTCTTTGCAAAATTTCAGCAGTATCATCATTTTCGATATATACAGCTTTCTGCAGTATAATGGGGCCAGTATCAGCTTCTAGCTCTACAAAATGAGCCGTTGCACCTGTTACCTTAACTCCTGCCTCAAGTGCCTTTTGATGAGGAATAATGCCATAATAACCCTTCCCACAAAAAGCAGGTATCAGAGATGGATGAATATTGATAACTCTGCCCTTATAGAAATTGTTGAATTTTGGGCCAAGTATGGAAAGAAAGCCTGCCATAACTATCAGCTCCACCCCATGCTTTGAAAAATGCTCAATCAGCGCCTCATCGTACTGTTCCAGCGAGGCATAGTCCTTCCTCGAGATTGCAATACCATCTATGCCGTGCTTTGCAGCACGCTCTAGGGCGAAGGCACCGGGGCGGCTCGAAACCACCGTCACAATCTGTACCCTGCTCAGATATCCGCTCTCAACCTTGTCAATTATAGCTTGGAGGTTCGAGCCGCCGCCCGAAACCAGTACACCAACCTTTAACATATATCTACTCCTGCTTCACCTTCAATAATTGAACCAATGATATATGCTGGCTCGTTGTTTCCCTTGAGGTACTCTACAACTTCATCAGCAATATCAGCTGAAACAGCCATTACCATTCCTATTCCCATGTTGAATGTATTGTATATATTTTTGTCTGAGATATTACCAAGCTCTCTTAGAATCTCAAATATTGGCAATATAGGCCAAGACCCCTTATTTATACTAACCCTTAAACCATTTGGCACCATTCTAGGAATATTTTCAATAAACCCTCCTCCTGTTATATGTGATAAACCTTTTATCTCATACTTAGCTACGAGATCAAGAATGGTTTTTACATATATTCTTGTTGGCTTTATGAGCTCTTCTCCCAGTGTACAGCCTAGCTTTTGGATATATTCCTTTATACTATCTTCAGAAGGCTTGATAAGTTTTCTCACCAGAGAAAAGCCGTTGCTGTGTATACCTGATGATGGCAATCCTATAAGCTTGTCTCCTGCCTTTATTTTGCTTCCATCTATTATTTTCTTCTTGTCAACTATACCAACTGCAAAGCCTGCCAAGTCATATTCCTCAACTGGATAGAAACCTGGCATTTCAGCAGTCTCTCCTCCAATCAGTGCACATCCGGACATAACGCACCCCTCAGCAACACCTTTTACAATTTGAGCAACCTTTTCAGGATAGTTCTTTCCAACTGCTACATAATCCAAAAAGAAGAGAGGTTCAGCACCTGAGCACACTATGTCATTTACACACATTGCAACACAGTCAATACCAACTGTATCATGTTTATCAGTCAGGAAGGCTATTTTGAGCTTAGTTCCAACTCCATCAGTTCCTGATACTAATACAGGCTCTTCATATTTATCCTTATTAAGACCAAACAGTCCACCAAATCCGCCTAATTCGGCGGATTTGGTGGACTGTTTGGTC
>JAEZFR010000496.1 GCA_023417285.1 Bacillota bacterium | reverse complement strand
GTCTACCCTTTTGTATTCATGGATGCCATTCATTACAAGGTAAGAACTGATGGACAAATAGTAAATAGAGCCGCTTATGTTGTTATGGGTGTAGATGTTTCGGGTAAGAAAGATATCCTTGGAATATGGATTGGCGAGAACGAATCCTCTAAGTTCTGGTTAGGGGTGCTAAATGACCTTAAAAACAGAGGTATCGAGGATGTACTCATATTCTGTGTAGACGGACTTACAGGACTAAAAGAAGCTATTGCGGCTGCTTACCCAAAATCTGAAATCCAGAGATGTATAATTCATCAACTAAGAAACTCGTTTAAATATGTTTCATATAAGGATTTGAAGGCATTCTCCAGAGATTTTAAAACCATCTATACCAGTCCAAGTGAAGAAATAGCATTGAACCGACTTGAGGACTTGAAAAATAAATGGGGAAAGGATTATCCATATGCTTTTAAAAGCTGGGAGGTCAACTGGGAAGTGCTATCGCCGTTTTACAAGTTCCCGGAGCATATAAGAAAAATAATATATACAACCAACATAATCGAGGGATTACACCGGCAGTTCAGAAAAGTCACCAAGGCTAAAGCTGTATTTCCTTCTGATACATCGCTTGAAAAAATGCTTTACTTGGCGTCAAAGAATGTAATTGAAAAATGGACTCAAAGATACCGGAACTGGGATCAGGTCATGAGTCAATTAATGATTATGTATGATGGAAGGCTTGATTACTATATCTAAGCCTTCACAAACCAATAGCTTGTCCTCATCGCCGGACGGGCTAGACCCTCAAAATAAAGGTATAAGCATAGAAATAACATTATTAAAAATTATTGCCAGATTTAGTCTATATAATGCATAGAAATAGAACAATCTGGCAATAATTTGAAATATACTATTAAATTTTTGAGAGTTAATACTTTGGAAATACTTATCCATCATCGGGTTTGAAAGGCTTCATACACAAAATTATTTACAGTCCCGATATTTTTTCTGTTGTTTTGCATATCGTGTTTCCATTGTTTGTTATTGCTTATCATATCGCAAAGCAAGTTTCCATTTTCATTTTAAATGGCACTGTTTCATTAATTAATCCCCCCAGGCTATCATATTTCAAAGTGTCCAAGTTCACCGTTTAATTCAATCCATGCTACCGTTGCACCGATAGACTTGAGATACGCAGCCATGTTTATGCTGAATGTTGTTGCTCCTGCTCTCGGGTAAGCATTTATTACAGCCACCACGAAAAAAACAGCCTGTTTCCAAGCTGTTTCAATAACTTATACTATAATTTACTTAACTTTCATCTTAATGCTTTAACTATAGTTGCATAAAATTCTTAATTAATGTTTGCAAAATATTTATTGTTTCCCAGTATTTGAGTTACTATTTCATTTAAATCATCATCGTCAATTGCTCCATTGATTATCTGGTCGGCATCATATTTACTTGTATCTGTATTTGCTGCGAGATCTCCGTAATACCATGCATCTATCCCCAAGTCCAAAAGAGTGTATCCACCAGTCCGGTTAACATCCTTTAGTGCCGGTTCAATTAAAACTGTTTTTTCACCGCAGTTATCTTGGTCAACGTCCATTTCGAGAGTCGCATTATCGGCAATACGTCCGTTAGTTATATCAATTTTTGCCTCACCTTTATCTATTGCCTTAAATTTTAATTGAATTAAAATTTTATCCCCGTTTGCGGCATTAGTTTTTCCGAGACATGCTGTTATGTATCTTAATGTTGTTTCTGAAATCTTAACTTCTTTAAATATTTTTATACCATTAACCCCTTCAGTACCAATGAATTGAAGTTTAGATGTATCATATGCTATTTTTATGTCTTCTGCACAAATGTTCGTAGCATTATGAATTACAATATTAGCTGTTATTTCATCTCCAACCCTTGTCTTATCAGGTGCAGTCACTGAAAGTTTTACCTCAAGTTCTATGGGTGTAGCTGATACTTCATTGGAATCCTGACTTTGCCCGTGATCGTTTATTGCGGTTACAACATAGTAATATGTGGTTCCGGTGGTTACGTTAGTATCTGTATATGTTGTTCCTTGTATATTGCTCTGCATTGTCTCAAAAGGTCCACCGGAAGTTGTGGAACGCTTGATACTATAACCTATTGAACCTGTTACTTCTTTCCATGACAAATTGACTTCATTGTACTTTGTGTTAGCTGTCAGATTTTTAGTATCAATTTCGTTTACAATCGTATTAGTAGACATTGGTACATTACATTCGCCTAATAGAGATAAATTTATATTAGCTCTTCCTTTTATATTTGTATTTAAATCATAACTATCAGCTTCGTACACAGCAACCTTCTTAGGTATTCTTATTGGGCCTGTCCAAATTTTTATATTCGAAACGTCCTTGCCTGAATCTATACTTATTACAAATCTTGACCACACACGGCTATTTGGGTCTGAATAATAATTAAAAATAGTAGAATTGGTTGATGAATATTCTTTATTTCCGTCATTAAGTCCTGTTTTATCCCAAAGGTTGCTTCTATTCCAATGTGTAGGAATTTCTTTAGTAACGGAATCATACGAATCTTGCAATATATTATAGTCTATTTTATTATTTTCGTTATCGAAAAGCTCCAATTCTTGAATTGCTGAGCAATTATCATCATAATGGTCATATACATCAAAAATCAAGAATTTATTATTTTCAGCAAAACTTACTGTACACATTATTGTAATAGCAGCTATAAATACTACAAAAAAACCTACCAACCTTTTAAATTTTGTCATAAAAATCTACCCCCAAATTATTTTTGATTTCATTATACTCCAGTAATTTACATATATTAAGTCTGATAATTTATGTTAATATATCGTACAATTAGAATTTTATGGATATAATGATGAATATATTTTAATAGCATTTACGTTCTTACTCAAAAAACACATTATTTTGTTTTTAAAATCCTGCCTGCACTCTTCACATATGTGCTTACCCTTGAATACCGTAAGATTTTTGACATTGTTGCAAAATATACACCCTGAAGAGTATTTTTCTAGTATGCCATGTTCTATACTTAATGCTGTCAGGGTTGTGCCAACATTTGAATCACTGACTTTCTGTAAGTTTGGAAGGAAGTATGCTTATTCCGTGAGATTTTAAAAGAGCAGGTATTATTGCTAAGCAATTTAATATTTTTTTGTTACGTCAAGTTGGCTAAAATTTTATATGATTTGCTAATTTATTTTTTTGTTGTTTCTTTTAAAAATATCTGTTTAAACTCATTTTTCATGGATACAACATTCCAGCCATTGGATTTGGCCTCCTTATCCCATTGTGCTCTCTGATTTACATTATAGTCATACTCACGTTTATTGTCATCATGGCACAACAGGAAGGAAATACTTTTATACTTATTGGACTTTGCGTAATTCAG
>JAEZFR010000435.1 GCA_023417285.1 Bacillota bacterium | reverse complement strand
AAGAAAACAAGAACTATTACTGTGAAGTCATTGAAGATGAGGCCAATAAAATGAATGCACTAGTAAGAAAGCTACTAAACCTTTCGGAGCTTGAAAGCACAAATGTTGTTCTTGATAGAGTAGATTTTGATGTGGTGGAAATGATAAAGGATACCCTTAAAAAGAAAAATATTGAGTTCGAAAGAAAAGGTGCAAATGTAAAATTTGAATGTCAGAAAAATAATCCTATTATAATAAATGCGGATTATTACCTTACTGAACAAGTGCTGCAAAACTATTTGAGTAATGCCCTTAATCATCTGAGTGGCTCGAATGAGATAATAGTGGGAGTTGAAGTAAAAGAGGATAAGGCATTAATAACAGTTTATAATTCAGGTAGTCATATCCCAGATAGTGCTCTAGGAAATATTTGGCTTAGCTTCTACAAGGTTGATAAGGCAAGGACTAGAGAATACGGTGGGACAGGATTGGGGTTATCCATTGTTAAGGCAGTACAGAATGCTCATAATAGTTGCTGTGGAGTCAAAAACATTGAAGGTGGAGTGCTCTTCTGGTTTGATGCGCCATTAAGCCAATAATAAAATCGATTTTTTATAGATAAGTATTAAGACCATATTGTACCTTACTTATTAATTATCAAAGTAATTTACAAATTCTTCACAAGAAAAACATAAAATAGGGAACTCTATTTCTGGGAGAGGAGGTGAAACTTTGAAAAAAATAGTATTAGCTATTCTTTTCACATTTTGTTTGTCCATAGTTTCGCTAAACTGCTTTGCTCAGGAACAACAAAGCTCAGACAATAAAATAAACTGTAGCTGTTCAGAGTGCAAAAAGGACAGAGACCCTATCAAACAACTGGAAAAGAGAAAAGAGAAGGTGCAACAAGAGCTCAAGGACGGTATTATTACAAAGGATGAAGCAGATAAGGTCATTAAGAATATTGATGCTAAAATAAGCATGATAAAAGAATTCAAAAGTATGACCCTACCTCAGAAAAAAGAGAAGCTTTTGAGTAACTTTAGAGCTCGGATTGAGACAAAGGTTAGAATGGGCGAGTTAACAAAGACTGAAGGTGCTCAGATTATTAAGGATTTTGAAAGCTCACTGGAAAAGTGGGATGGTACAGGACATCCGGATTTTAAGGGTAAACATAAACCTGACTAACAGGAGTTCCATATATCACCACAAAATCATATTATACCAATGAGGTGATTTTATGGAGAATGAATGCCGCAATAACTGTATGGATTGGTTTTTTCGTCTTTCTCCTCAACAGCTGACATTACTTGCTACTTTTGTAGCACTTACGTTAGCGGAGGGGTTGGATACCTGTGATACAGCTGTATTAGGGAATTTCATTATGTCAGTAGGACAGCTATTGATTAGCTATGCAGCTCAGGAAGAATGTTTAAAATTGTAGGAGGTTGCAGGGTAAATACCTGCAGCTTCCTTTTTTAATTGTGGAATCTTTATGGTGGATAAAACTACCGAGGCAAGAACAAGTGTACACCCTATAATAGGGAAAAAGCCTCCCAATTTTTCTTCGAGAAGTAGCACTCCTAAGATTAGTGTTACCACAGGCTCGAATGTGTATAAAATAGCTGCTGCTTCAGGTTTTACATAACAAATAGCTTTGCTTTGTGAAAGTGCCGTAAAAACTACAACCAATGTATTTAGAACAATAAGTAATATAAAGTAAGGACTGAGAAGCTTATGGGGTACCACCTTGCCAAACTCGGAGAATGCTATGCCTAAAATAAGGAACGAGATACTATTTGCTGTATGCTGAATTAATGTAAATTGAACGGCATTTACCTTTTTAGAGATAACATTTTGCAAGGCCATAAATAGTGAGAAAAAAATAGCGTTTAGAAGTGCAAAAAAGTCTCCCGGATTTATGGTAAATCCTTTTCCTGAAGAAGTTATAAAAAATATTCCAACCAGAGCTAGTAGGGCTAATAAGAATGTTTTAAGTGGAGGAAGCTTCCTGTTAAAAAAGGCCATTATAATAGGTGTTATTACCACCGAAAGTTGTACTATAAAGGCTGTGTTGGAGCCTGAAGTGCGTTCTAACGCCAACATACAGAAGGTGTTGCTTAATACTGAAACAAGACTAACCAGTATACTAATTAAAACTGCTTTAGCACTAAATCTACCAAGTTTTTTATAGAATATAACAAGAGTTACAATAGCTGCACAGATAGAACAAATGAACAAAACCGCAAATCGGGGAATAAAAGAGAGTAGCATTTTGGCCCATATGTACGAAGATCCCCAAAATATTGAATTCAGTAATAAAAATATTTTTGCATTTTTACTGTTTATAATATTCATTTATATGTACCATCCTGGTTCAGAGTTTTACTTTACATAAATATTATATTCTCAATTTTAGTAATGTTTATAGCATCAAATGCTAAAAATATAGTAAAAAGTGCTATAATGTAAATAGGTACATGATGGTGTGTTAGATATTATCTTAGCCATTGGCAACAGGTGGTATAAGAATGGAGGGGGCAGTGATAAGTGACAGCATATGGTATTAAGAC
>JAEZFR010000326.1 GCA_023417285.1 Bacillota bacterium | reverse complement strand
TTGTTCTACCACCTGCTTTGCGAACCTTTTGTCCTAAATGCCTTTCAAATAGCAATCTGTCTATGTTACTGTCTGAATAAATCAATCCATTTTGATTGATTACCTTAGCACCCTTGCCAAGCCCCATAGCCGCTACTCCATAATCCTGAGTAACCACTATATCCCCCTTTTTAAGCAGGTTTATTAGCTTAATATCAACGCTATCTCTAGCTTTATCTACTGTTATTATTGTACTATAGCCATCAAAGAGCTCATGACTGGTATCAATTATCATCGTTACTGGAATATTGTGCTGTTTTGCAATCCTAACAATTATTTCTTTGACCGGGCATGCATCGGCATCTACAAGTATCTGCATAAAAGCCCCCTTTATCTAGTCTTCCATTCTTCCAAGAGAATACCATAGTGCTTTTCATCATCCCAATTTCCGTTTTTAAATCTGACCTTTCTGAGTTCTCCTTCCATGGTCATACCAACCTTCTTCATTACACCTTCTGATTTATAATTATTTGAATCACACCTGGCTGATATTTTATGTAATTTTAAATGTGAAAAGCCAAATTTAATCAGAGCATTAGATAGTTCAGTAGCATACCCTTTTCCCCAGAAGTCTGGAAGTAAGAAGTAACCTATTTCACCGCAACCTCCGTTACTATTCCTACTATGGATAAGCATATCTGCAATTCCAACAAAAGAATCATCATCATTTCTGAATGTGGCAAATGCATAGCCATTACTTTTGTTTGGCAGATCATTATAATGAATAGATTCCTTAAAAAACTGAGATGCCTCTTCCTCACTGTTAAATTTATCTATCCACGCATATCTCATAACAAGTTCATTTGAAAATATCGAATAGAATAACTGAAAATCTTGTTCATTAAGAGTTCTATACTTAAGACGTTCACTCATTAAAATCATAAAAACCCCCCTATAGCATTATATTATACAGGTCTAACCGAAATAGAAGTTATTCTACTTTCTTAACCTGTTCCAGCACCTTTCTATAAGGTAAAAGCATGCCCTCATTCATCTTATTTCCTAATTTAGCTTTGATTTTAGGAGATGAGAGCAGCATACCCACTAGATATATTTTTAGCATAGTTCCCTTTTGTTTCTGAGGAAAGTCATACTGTTTGTGCTTCTTGTAGAATCTATGGTCTGCTTTCATCATGCCCCTCATTATGTATATAAGGTCTCGGAAAATCTTCATTCCGCCTATACCATAGAAATTCTGTGGCTGAGTATACTTGTCCTCCAACGCATATTGGAGTGTTGCTGCCAAATTGTCTATTTCCTTGTTAGGGTCTTTCTCATCAGTAGCTACTCCAGCAAGAAAATTGCCTCCAACCTGACAGCGCCCTTCTATGATAGTCTGAAGATTAAGCTCTTGGCTATAGCTACCGCTGACAAGGTACCCCATAGGCATGCCCATAGTCACAGTGCGATGACCGTTGCAGAACTGGCGGTCATCGTACAGCTTAAATGACGCCCCCATAGAATAATCTTTGATGGTAAAAGCATATACAATGGCTTCAGCCTTTTGGATGTCGTTTCTCAAGAAGTCATCAAAGCCGTCCTTATAAATGCACTTCCCTGAAACTGCACAGTTAAAGCAACCGAGGCAGCCCCCCTTAAAGGGATATTCTCGTATGTTGGCAATACGGCTCTTCCTAGGCAAAACAGCCTGAAAACGCTTAATCATTTTGGCAAGTTGCAAATCATCTTTATGGCAGTTGGTGACAATCACTACATCGCCTACTTCATGTTTAGCTTCTACAGCGGGTTGGTCCACCTGTATATGTGTAGCAGGCTGTATTGGTTTGGGCAGGGACTCATAAATATTCTGTTCCATGCACCATAAAACATATCTAAAGAAGGATAAAGCCTCCTTTTGTCCTTTTTCTTTAAGCAAATCGTCCATATCAGCAGACAATCCACGAACGAACTTCATCCCCATATCCTGACAGTTATTTTGAATGTATAGGTGTGCGGTCACATCGTAAAAATGCTTAGAAGTTGTTATCTGAGTAGCAAATTTCCCAGTAAGATCAGCCCCGGATTCCTTTAGAAGCTCAATAAACCTATGAAGCTGGCTAGGTGCCATAAAGGTATAAACTGGATATGAAAATAGCAGTAAATCAGCTTGCTCGATAGCATTAATAGTTGGAGAAAACTCCTTTTCTAACACCTTAATCCTCTGACCTATATTTAGAATTTCAAACTTATGCTCCGGATGCTTTTGCTCGAGATATCTCAATGTTTGCAAGGTGATTCTATATTGTCCTTTCGGGCTCCCATTTAGAACAACTATATTCATACTAGACCTCCATCAAGCAACTATTGTCAATAATCTCATTATATAGGCTTTACATCTGGAAATTCAAGTCTTGATATTATTGACAACCTCGTTATTGAAAACTGAACTTTGAGATAAATAAAAAAGAGGTTAAAACCTCTTTTTTTCATATACTTTAAAGTAATAATCATATGGATTTTTTTCATCCTTGATACCTTTTGTTGAGGAAGTCAACTCCCATTGGGAAAAGTCTATATTATCAAGCTTCGTATCCCCTTCGAAATCTTCATCAATATATGTTACATACATCCTGTGAGCATCGTCTATAAACTGTCTGTAGATATCTGCTCCGCCTATTATAAAAGCGTCATTATCAGCCTCAAGAAGTGCCTGCTCCTTTGATGAGCAAATAACACAACCTGTAGCTTCAAAGGAACTATCCCTCGTAATAATTATATTTTTTCTACCTGCTAAAGGCCTCCCAATGGATTCATAAGTCTTTCTTCCCATAATGACAGGGTAGCCC
>JAEZFR010000323.1 GCA_023417285.1 Bacillota bacterium | reverse complement strand
GCTCCCGGTGGTGGCTGGATGAACGGCGGAACTTCTGTCGGGATATATAAAAATAGTCCGAATAAGGAAGCTGCATGGGAGTTCACAAAATACTTCCTGGGAACTAATGAAGGATATTCGTATATTTATGACCGCGTAGGCTGGATCCCAAGTTTCAAGTCCTTCTATGAAGGCGACCAAGCTCCTATTAATAATGATTTTATGTATCAGAACTGGTTTAATGGCCAGAATTACACAAAGTATACTTATGAGAATATTGGCGTCGGAATTTCACCATATGAAAGCCAGACACCATATACATCAACTATTATTAACAGTTTCCGTGATATGTCACTGAATTTCCTGATTAACCCTAAGATGACAGCAGATGAAGGTCTGGAATACTTAAAGCAGAAAATCACAATACAAGAGCCTTCACTTAATCTAAAATAACCGCTGGGGGCTTGCAATAGCAAGCCCCCTCTTTATTATCAAGACTGAATAACGGCTCAATGTAATTAAATTGTTATGAGCCGTGTGTAATGGCAAATTAGTTTTAAAAAGGAGGTTTATTATGGATGCCATAAAGACTCCGTCCTTACAAAAGAGGAATAGCTTTAATATACAAAAGCTGTGGGCATATATTTTTGTAGTTCCATACGTAAGCGCATATGTTATATTCAATTTGTATCCGACGATTTATTCATTCTACATTAGTTTTTTTTCATGGAACGGGATTTCACCCAAACAATTTGTTGGGGTCCAAAACTATGTTACTCTGCTGACAAAGGATAAGCTTTTTTGGAAATCTCTTGGCAATACGTTAGCTATAACATCTATTTCTATTCCTGTGCAAATTATTTTGGGGTTGCTCGCAGCGGCTGTTCTATTCAAAATTTCATACAGGCGAATTCCGCAGATTATTCTGTTCAGCCCTTATATCATCGCCCCCATAGCTATTGGTGCAATTTTTGCCAACATGTTTGATTGGCAATATGGTTATGTAAATGAAATTTTAACATCGTTGGGTGTAATAAGTGATAAGATATACTGGCTGCAAAATGAAAAATGGGCCTTTGCCATTGTTACGATGATGCAGATATGGCGCCATATCGGGTATTGTATGGTAATCTACCTCGCCGGCATGACAGCAATTTCCCCCGAAATTTATGAGGCAGCTAAAATTGACGGTGCCAACAGTACTCAAACCTTCTTTCGTATAACAATACCTCAGCTTAGAGACCTTTCAGTTTTTTTGGTGCTTACATCTATCATTAATGGGTTACAGCTTTACGAAATGCCAAAGCAAGTTTATGCAGGAAGCACAGCTTCATTTGGAGGCCCCAATTTCTCAGTATTAACCGTAATATGGAAATTTGTTGAAGATGCCTTTGGCTCCAAGATGGCTCTGGGATACGGTGCGACCCTTTGCTACGTTTTGTTTGTTATCATTGTTGCGATATCGTTGTTTTTCAACAAGGTGCTGTCAAGGAGGGAGGATTAATATGAATAAAGTTACTCATGGTTTAGGAAAAGCGATATACATTATATTTTTTGGCATCCTGACTCTTGTGTGTTTATTACCATTTGTCCTGCTGCCCCTTATGGCATCGTACAAGACAGAGGATTTAATGCGGCAACTACCTTTCTGGTTTGGCACTGATTTTTTTACAAATGTGAAAGCTCTGCTTTCTACTAACTTTCTAAAAACCTATTTAAATAGTATTCTGGTTTCCGCCGGTTCCATTTTACTAAGTGTTTCCGCAAGTACTCTGGCGGCATATTCAATTTCAAAGTATGAATACAAAGGTAGAAAACTAATTAATATGCTCATTATTATCACCATGATGGTGCCGGGACAAGTAAGCACGGTAGGCTACATTGTAGAGATGCGTACCATGGGTCTTGTAAATACCCTATGGCCGTTAATCTTTACTTGGGTCGCCCATCCATTCACATGCTATTTTCTAATCCAATTTATAAAGAGCTCTGTTCCAAACGAAGTTATGGAAAGCGGGCGAATTGATGGCGCATCGGAGCCCCGGATTCTGTTTTCGCTGGTTATGCCATTTATCAGGCCAGGTCTATCGACCGCGGTTATCCTGCTATTTTTATGGAGTTGGAATAGCTATACACTTCCGATGCTTGTCATCAACTCAAATGAAAAATTCACCATTCCTCTTTTTGTTGCAAACTTGATTTCTGAATTCAGGTTTGATATCGGTGGGCGAATGGCGGCTTTAACACTTGCAATCTTTCCGGTTTTAGTTATATTCACAATATTCTCAAAATCTTTTATTGAAGGTATTGCGGCAGGATCGGTGAAAGGATAATGAAAATACTATTGGTTTCTGATGATTGTTATCACCCCGGCTGGGTTCCGGAACAGGGCATCTCTTCTTTAATTGAGGAGGACTTCGGTATTGATGTGCTGCGCGATATCTCTGAGCTTTCGTTGGAAAAGCTGATTACTTATGATGTAGTTGTGCTAGCTAAGGGAAATAAGACTTCTGCCACAGATTCCTCCCCTTGGGAGGACGGACCCGCTGAAGAAGCCTTCTTAAAATATGTAGAAAGAGGGGGCGGTGTTCTGTTTGTTCACGCGGGAGCTGCTGTAAAAAACGGCGGGGATGGCATGTGCCGACTTATGGGACATCGCTTTATTAATCACCCGGAGCAATGTGCGGTTACAGTAACACCGCTAAAGCCACACCCGATAACACAAGGTGTGAAGAGTTTTATTGTGCATGACGAACATTATTTTATTAATATACAAATCCAGGAAGCTGATATTCTGATGGTATCAACCTCTCAGTACGGTACTCAGGCAGCATGTTATACAAGAACTTTCGGTAAGGGGCGCGTGTGTAATTTAATGCCCGGCCATAATGCTGAAGTTTGGAAAGATCCTTCATATCAGAAAACTATAACTAATGCTTTAATATGGTGTAAAGGAGAGCTATGACTAATATTACAGGAAAAACCGCGGTAGTTGCCGGTGGCGGGCGAAATATCGGACTCGCAATAGTGCGCAGGTTACTTGCTATGGGCTGGACTGTACATGCAGGCTTACTGAGGACGGGATGGGATGATATTGCGATACTACAGGAAGCTTACCCTGGAAGGGTGTTTCCAGTTTATATGGATACTACCAAAACTGAATCTGTAAAAGCGGCTGCGCTTGAGATATCAAAAAATAGTTCTTGTGTGGATATGTTGGTTTATAACTCTGCTGTTTTCGGCAACAGGTCGGATGATATTCATGCAGAAGTGAATTTTGATAGCTTTTTAGATACATATAATGTAAATTGTCTTGGGGCAATGCGTATGGTGGAGGTCTTTCTCCCACTAATGGAGGGGGGCATGAAGAGGCTTTCCTTTGTATCATCGGAAGCCGGAGCCATCAGTGTGGCAGCCCGGACACGAATATCCAGTTATAGTATGTCCAAGGCGGCACTAAGCATGGCTATACGTATTTTGTTCAATGACCTCCAGCCAAAGGGGTGGTCATTTCGGATCTTTCATCCTGGTTGGGTACGCTCGATTAAACCCGATAAAGGTATTGTTGAAGGTATATATGAGCCGGATTTTGCCGGGAATGAAGCGGTGAAAGTGTTCTGTGGGGACTACAGCTGGGATGATCGACTCGTGATGCTGGATATTGAAGGTAGGGCATGGCCATTCTGACATTGGATAGGAGATTTATTTATGATAGATACTGTTGTGGTAATCAGTGCCCAAAATACTGAGGGGGATATTTTAAGTACTGATCTGAAGGCACACGACTGCCGGGTATTGCAGGGTATAGTTGGTTTGAAAGAAGCTCCGGCCGGATCAGAGAATATCTTTGTTATTAACCCGACGTCGGATACATCGGTAGAAGAGATTACAAAAAAGCTTGATTATGCAGTTGATATGCTGGTCATTAATCTGGATTACCGACCTGAAGGAAGCAGGGAAACCATTTCTATAGGCCAAAACTATGATTCTCTTCTAGAGGCATATAATTACAATACGGTAGGACCAGTGCGGATTATTAAAAGCTTTTTGCCACTACTCGAAAGAGGAAATGGCAAACGTATATGTGTGGTAACGACGGTAGAAAGCAGCAATAATGCTTGCTTCTCAATAAACAATTACATGAACCATACCTCAAAAACCGCACTGAACATGGCCATGAATATTCTCTTTAACGATCTAAGGGGCAAAGGGTATAGCTTTCGCTTATATTGTAAGAATACCAAAAATCCGGCTGAATCTATGAAGAATTTTGCTGTGGATTACTTTCTTAGAGATAGAAGCTTTGAAAAGGGCAACCCCAAGCATTCGGATGAAGATCGTCTTGCTCTTCGCAGTTGGGAAGGACGGGAAATACCCTGGTAAATAGTCAAAAATATAGTATATATAGGAGTGAAATTATGATACCAAGTACAATGAAGGCTGTATGTTTTTATAAATATGGTTCACCTGAGGAGCTGGTAATTGACAGATTACCTGTACCTGTACCTGCCGATGATGAAATACTTGTAAAGATGTGCGCAAGCTCTTTTTCTCCGGCAGATGCAAAGGCACGAAATGGTTGGTACCGTTCAATGTATGAACTGGATTTCCCCCGTATTCCAAGTGTTGAGATTGGAGGAACGGTGGTGGCACTCGGTAAAAATGCCAAAGAATTTTCTATAGGAGACAAGGTAATTGCATTTAAGGATAAACGCCTTGGTGGTGCACTGGCAGAGTATTGTGTCGTGAAGGAAAATGAAGCTTGCCTTGCACCTAAGGGTGTTGAGCTGGCTCCGGTTTGTGCAATTCCGGGATATGGTCTCTCAGCTCTGCAGGCGCTTACCGAGGAGGCAAACCTAAAAGCCGGACAACGGGCAATGATCATCGGCGCTGCAGGGGGATTCGGTCAGATGGCAGTTCAAATTGCAAAAGGCCTGGGAGCCTATGTGATTGGATGCGATGTAGAGCAATGCCGCGAGGAAACCATAGAGTTAGGAGCAGATGATTATGTTGTAGCTGGTTCAGACAGCTTCAAGAGGTTTCTTGACAATAAACTGGATGTTATTTTGAGTGTGGTGACCCTGGAAGAAGCCCAGCTTGCAGAGTATTTAAAGATTATGAATCCCGGTGGTACTTTTGTATCCAGTGTCCCTATAAAAAATAAAGTATATAGTGGGCCAGAATACGATGGAAAGCGTGGCTTAGAATCTTTACCCCTGGCCAAAGAGCTTGAGGAGAAAACGGGAGTATGTTGTCGCTGGATGACGGTAAAGCGTGGCGGGGATCGCTTAAAGAAGGTCGCGGAGTTAATAGAAAAAGGCAAACTGAGGCCTATCATAAACAAAACAATAACAATGGAAGGATATAAGCAGCTTAACTATGATTTTGAAGCTGGAAAGGTTCGTGGGCGCATCTTAGTGCTCATTGATGGACATGTCTGAGCTGCCTTAATTTAGAGGAATAGGCTGCAACAAAAAACAGTATGTAAATAAAAGAATGACGCTTATCCATAGCTTATAAGTTAAGGAAAGCGTCATTTTCAATTTCAGATTAGCATAATTAATTTAGACTGCCAAGTCTATGGTGGACTTCTGACATAATATCAATTGAATATTCGAGTATGCTGCTAAGTTCCCTATAAATGGTTCGTGTAGTTAGATCAGGCTCAATAACCCGAGTCACCGGTTGAAATTCCTTCAATATGGAATAATCTTCGTACATGCCAAGACCGACACCACACACAACAGCAGTGCCCAGGGTGCCAGCATGGTCGGGACGGCCGATAATTTCAATAGGTGTCCCAAAAACATCTGCGAAAATTTGGCTCCAGATCAAGCTTTTGGCCCCCCCTCCAATAAGCTTGATACTGGTTGCGCCCTCAATCATATTTGTCTCAAGAATACAGCGGTATATCCACTCGAGATGGAGTGCTACACCTTCCATCACGCTGCGGCACAAATCAGCGCGCCTTGTTTTGGATGTTAATCCAATAAAAGCGCCTCGGAGCCGTATATCCCAAAGGGGAGCTCTCTCACCCATGAGATAGGGTTGAAACAACACCCCGCCTGAACCTGCATAAGAAGTAGCAGCGAGTTCATCAACCAATACGTGAAGCGATGTATTTTCCTTGTCCGCACGAATGGCTTCGGACTGGCAGAGCAATTCTTTAACCCATTGGTAAGCATATCCGCCAGATTGCATGGCTCCTGAATCGCGTATGGTTTCAAGATAGTTTATCTTAGCAATGCGCTGTTTCGCATCTAAGTTTTTCTTACCTGTAATCATGCTCACCCAACTGGAAGTACCCAACGATATATATGCTTCGCCAGCCGACAACACAGCAGCTCCTAGTGTTGCCGCGCTACCATCACCGGGACCCATTATGACAGTAGTTCCTTCTAAAAGCCCGCATTGTGCTGCTGCATCAGGTAAAACAGTGCCAATGACCGTTGAGATATCAAGTATTTCTGGAAGCTTGTCCATCTCAATTGCTGTCTGCGACAAAAGCTGAGTAGCCCAGCCTCGCGTATTAATATCATAACAATGCCAAAAAGCAGCATTCTCTGGATCAATGACATAATGCCCGGTGAGACGTAGATTGATATAGTCCTTTGGGCTAAGAAATTTATACGTGTCACGATAAATGGCGGGCTCATGTTTTTTTAGCCACATCATCTTGGGCAATCCATAGTTCGGGGATATGCGCATACCTACTGTCTTATAGAATTTGTCATCTCCTATAAGACTGCGCAATGTATCAGCCTCTTCAGAAGCCCTGCCGTCTGCCCAAATAACTGCCGGATAAAGCGGGTGACCACTCTCATCAACAGGCAGGCAACACATCATCTGCCCTGTGAGGCATATCCCGGCTACTTCACTGGGGTTAATATCCCGCAGCAATTCAAGATTGCAACGGCAAACTGCCTGCCACCACTGCTCGGGATCTTGTTGTACCCATCCGGGCTGTGGGCGCTCGATGGAGTAAGCTTCGGTAAAACTTCTTGATATCTCACCGTCTATACTCACCAATGAAGCCTTGTTACCGGAGGTTCCCAAGTCATGAGCCACAATATATCTCTTCAATGCCGTTCCTCCGTATTATAAATTAAATTCTTCAACGGTTATTCGCTGCGTCACAAATAATCTTGGCATATCTGTATCCGATACCAAAACGTGCCACACCCAAATCGATCATTTTATCAACAGTTTCAATATCGCGTATACCGCCCGCAGCCTTTATCCATACGCCAGTTCCTTTAACTGCCTTGGCAATCAACTCCACATGATGAAGAGTAACAGGCCCTTCTGTTCCTGAGCAAGTTTTGACGCAGTCAGCTCCTGCTGATACAATAATATCTGCGGCCTTGAGAATGGTAGCATCGTCATGAAGAGGGCATTCAATGATTACCTTAAGAGCCTTGTCTCCGATTGCCTTTTTTACTGCATGGATATCAGCCTCGGCTTCGTCATAAAGTCCGGATACGAGATAGCTTTGGTTCATCACCATATCAATTTCCTGTGCACCGTGCTCAATAGCCCAGGTGGCAGCCGCCACTTTAATATGTGTCGGATCAGCGCCGCTCCATCGACAACAGCCAAATCCGGGGTTGGTATGGGTTCCTTTAAGGCTTTCTACAAGGTAGGGAAAGTAGCATGCAGGACCGTTGATGGCGAAAAAGTTATATTCCTTGGCTTGAGTAATCATTTCATCAAGCTCAGCCTTTGTTGCCAGGGTTTTTATGTGCGTACTGTCAATCATTCTAGCCAGATCTACACCGTTATACAACATATAAAACTCACCTTTTCTATACTTAATATGATGCTTCGTTATTGTGATATTTCTTGATCAAATAGTGTGAGGTATTATCAAATAGTATTTTTTAATTGCTTTTCTCTGAGATGCTGGTATATCGGAAGGTAAACATCTTTGTCATGAATGACACAGCCTGTCCATTCACCAGCACGAATCAACTCACTGCATTTGCTGCATGCTAGACAGCTTTGCTTGCTTGTTAAATTGCCATTATGACATATATCATTTGCAAAAGATGGATTGGCAAATGAAAGACGTCCAAAGCACACATGATCGCAAAAGCCTTTGCTGATTGCGCCTGCTGCCAGGTTGGGAGCAAATTGGCGCAGATAACTGGGGGCAGAGGCTGATACTTTTAAAGCCGGAAAAGCATTCTTTATTTCAGAGGCTACGCCAAAGATACGTGCTACACCCAACAAAGGATCTTCCTTTGCTTCAAATTTAATCTCGTTATTAAATGGGCGGGTCACATAAGCGTCATAATGTGGATCACCAACAGTAATATTAACAAAGGGCACGCCCAGCTTAGAATGTAATATCTCCATAAGTTTTAAGGGCTCACTGAGATCCATTGTTAAATTACCATCACTGGACATTCCAAATCCGTATGGATAGGGGATGTTATCATATACCCCAACTCTTGCCAAAACCTGGAAAGTTTCGCTTTGTACCTGTTGAGCATTTTTTATAGCGTTGAAGAACAAACGAAAACGGTTATCAAAGCTGCCGCCATAATTGCCACTCCGCGTAAAAGCACCTGCCAGTTCGGCCAGCAGGTAACCGTGACAACATTTAATATCGACTGCATCAAAACCGGCTTTTTTAGCCAATTCAGCTCCTTCTCCAAAGGCTTCTTCGAGGTGCTTCAGATAGTCATCAGATACAATTCGTGAATCGTCCAAAGGGGATGCTTTCTCTAAATAAGGGTTTCTGAAGGCAATCATCGGTTCGGGTTTGAGAGGAGAATCAGGGCGGGAATAACGTCCGCTATGATTTGCTTGCATCACCAGGTATGGAGCGAACCCATTCTTTTTCATGCCATCTTCTTTTATCTGTTCGGTCAGGCGTTGGTAGGCAGGCAGAGTATTCTTGGTTAAAAGCAATTGTTTTGGACTGCTTCGTCCTTCCTGAACAATAGAGACCGACTCAAACCATATCAAACCGGCACCACCTTCTGCAAAACGTCTATACCGTCTGAAGGTCAGTTCCCCGGGCGTACCGTCAGGCTCTGAATCTACACCCTCCATAGGAGCAACACCCATTCGATTTTTAATTATAGTTTCTCCGATTTTGAACGGAGTGTTAAGTATTGAGGTATTATCATTCAGAGGAAGGTTTGCTCCCAGCTCGGTTGCCTTTTCTTGCAACTCCTGTAGAGTTCCATACTTAAAGTCATACATCTGTTTCATCGTATTTCTCCTAACTGTGATTATGATATTACACCCATGTAGTCACTGTGTTTCGTTGGATTATCTTTGAACATCTGGTTATGCCAGGCCTCGGGATCTGTCGCTTTGTAGTTATAATAGGCTGCTTCCATCTGAAGGAAGAACGATTGACCATTTGCAGAAATACCTGTTTTATTATTGTTCGGTACACCGCATACCCCATATAAAAAGCCATAAGGGTCAATTTTTGAGTGTAATAAAGATCTGAGCTTATCGGCAATTTCTATGTAGCTGCTCATATAACCAGCCGTGACAGCTCGATAGATAGCTGTAGTTACCATACTCACTGCATTGATACCAATAATACTTTCAGGGTTATCTAAGGTGTCGTGACATACACCATCGTCATCAATATACTTAAGGATTGAATCAATTACGATTTTACCCTTAGCCATAAGATCATCCTTATCCTTTTTCATGGTATCAGGTAAGGCTGCGGCTACTTTTACTATCCCAACTGCCGCATATCCTGTGCAAATGCTGCGATGGTGTTTGCGGACGAATTCTTTTGTCTGGTCATTCCAAATCCAATTCAACATCTTTATTTCAGGGTCATATAGTGCATTCCAATAACCGTTTATTTGTTTAACAGCTTCTTCAGGATAGCCTGCTGCAGCCAAAAAAGGAGGCATCATGTAAATGGAATCCACCCAGAATTCGGGAGCCTGAGTCATGTGATAAAGGATACCTTCTGCGTTGCGTTTTGCTTTATGGAGAGTATATTCTAATAAAGCTTCATAAGTCTCAGTTATTAATCTGTCGCCAGTCAGTCGGGATGCAAGCATTAGTGCTTCCCCGCAAGCGCAGGTATCAGTTACAGTTCCTTTTTCCCATTCGGTTGTCAGGGTAGTGCGCCCATCATCCAACCGGATATACGATGCCTCTCTGGCAAAAGTAATCATAGTATCATAATCACGCAGCTCAAGCAGTGCTTGCATAGCCTCCCCTTGTTCCCAACTGCGCCGTTGAATACTCATCAGAGCATTTTTTACTTTTTTAATTATTGGAGTTTCAATACTCATAATAGTTAACCCTCCTTTATATATGGGTATATTGGTTGGTTATAAAATGCGGATATTAAAACCGCCATCTGCATCAATAACTTGTCCAGTAGCGAAATCCAGCCGGCCACTACATAAAGCGGCTACTGCATCACCGATATCTTTCGGCTCACCGAAGCGACGAATAGGCGTGATGCCCTTATTAATCAGATCGCTGAATTTCTCTCTGGACTCTGGAGCCATCATATCTGTGAGTATGAATCCGGGTCGAACCTCGAATACAGGTATGTTGTATTCGCCTAAACGAGCTGCAAAAAGCTGTGTAATCATTGATATTGCGGCCTTGGATATGCAGTATTCGCCTCTGTTTACTGAAGCAGCATAGGCAGATACAGAAGAGATATTAATGATACGAGGGTGATAATCCTCTAAAGCTTTTTGCTGCATAGCAATCATACGGTTAGCGGCTAGTTGAGCCATAAAAAACATAGATCGGGCATTCGTGTTCAAAACATAGTCATAGCTTTCCACACCTAAATCCAGAATGTCTGTCTTCACTTTTGGTGCTACACCGGCGTTGTTTACCAAGACATCAAGCCTATCATGTTTGTCACACACAGATTCTATAAGGTTCTTGCGGGCATCGGCACTTGAAACATTACATTGGATGTACTCACATTCAACCCCGAGTGTGTTTAACTCCTCAACCACTTCATCTGCATCCGGAACTGTAGCACTAAGGATTATGTAGTACCCCATTTTGCCTAATTCAATGGCAATACCCTTACCGATACCTCTTCTGGAACCAGTTACGATTGCAATTTTTCTAGCCATAGCCTGTACTCCCCCTTGAATATAAACTAATTAGACCGGCATATTTCCATGTTTTTTATTAACCTTAGGCAATACTTTTTTATTTTCCAATGCTTCCAGAGTCTGAATAAGAACCTGCCTCGTCTGGCTAGGGCGGATGATTGCATCATTTTCCATCATGCTGACCGAAAGATAGGGATTTTCATATTTGTCACGATATTCCTTTATGAAGGCCTGTCGTGCTTTCTCTCTCTTCTCAGGAGGAAGAGCATCCAGCTCTTTACGAAATACAACATTTACTGCTCCTTCAGCACCCATTACCATGTCATGTCCTGTTGGCCACATAAAATTTGCGTCACATGCCAACTCCTTGGCGCACATGGCAGCAGTGGCACCGCCATAGTTTTTGTTCAGAGTTATTGTGATTTTAGGTACGGTTGCCTCGCTGCAAGCATATACCATTTTTGCGCCGTGACGGATAATTCCGCCATATTCCTGCTCAATGCCCGGCAAGAATCCAGGTACATCTACAAGATAAACAAGTGGGACATTGAATGAGTCACAAATTCTAATAAAACGTGCACCTTTATCGGAGGCATTTATATCTATGCAACCTGCCAAATGATTAGGTTGATTTGCTACAATACCAATAGTCTTGCCATTTAGACGAGCCAATGCTGTTACGAGATTCGGGGCATATAGCGGCATGTGTTCCAGGTATTCGCCATTATCGACTATAGCTGCTATGATTTTTTTGACATCATAGGTGCGTTTAATGTTTTCAGGTATAATATCATCTAATTCAGGTGCAACTCTATAAATATCATCGTCGCATAAATATTTGGGAGGTTTATCATCTGCATTTTGCGGAAGAAAACCAAGTAAATATTTAATAAGTTCAATGCAATGTTTGTCGTCTTTAGCCAGCATATGTCCAACCCCGGAGACAGTATTGTGTGTTACTGCTCCTCCCAGTGTTTCAACATCAACGTCCTCGCCTGTTACCTGCTTAATGACAGCTGGGCCGGTAAGGAACATCTGACTTGTTTTATCAACACAAATAACAAAATCTGTAAGGG
>JAEZFR010000319.1 GCA_023417285.1 Bacillota bacterium | reverse complement strand
GCTTTGGTAAGCCCGCATGCTTCGGAGGCTTGCTTCATTGCGTAGATTTCCTCATACATAAAGAAGGTAATCTTTTCAGCCTCTTCGGGGGAGACTTCACGCAAATGACTATCCAGGCTCGGATCACCGTAGAGTCCTGGTGGGATAAGGTTTATGTATTTACCGTTTTCGCAGATACGGCGTGTGCGCATTCGAAGGATTGGTAAATCGCTACCGAAAAGTATACGTTTCGGGCCAACGGCTTTTATTAGTTGCTCGAAAACGGGCTGGCAGCAGTTTGCACTAAAATCAAACAACAAATCGTGACACACTGATAGTTCTTCAAATGCATTTCCGATATCCTCGGGGCAGTATGCGCGGCCGACATGGGCGATAATAAGCTTTAGATTTGGATATAGCTTTTTAATCTCTATTATCTGTTGAATGTTTACTGGATCCTTGAGGCGACCATTGCGAGGAATGTGCAGCATCACAATCCAACCGTGTTTATCCATCATTTTTAACTGTTCATGTGGGAATACATCAAGGATACGTATCTCTGCCTCTGGCAAATACGAGGGCGATAGGCTGAGGTAGCTCTTGATGCCGAGAAAGCCTTGGGCTAAGATCCTATGCTCCAAATCCTCTCCACTCTGGTGGGGGTGTGAATAGTACAACGCTGGCCAGCCAGTTTTATTCGCACACTCGGCGATATAATTGTTGGCTATATCTTGCGGGTCATCTGGTCCAACGCTGGCAAAAATCAATGCGGATACTTCTTTGTGGGGGAACATAAGGCGATAGGTTTCCTGTAAATCTTCTATGGGATTGTCCTTTGCAACAAGCTGTGGCCATGTAACAGTGCGCTTAATGTTCTCGGGGCTCCTTTTTCGGAACTCCTGCTTGTAGACATGGGTATGAATGTCAATCATCTTGGACGGCAGAAAGTCGCGGAGATTTTCCTCATAAAACCGCCTGTCATTATTAGTTATAGTAAAGATACTCATGATAACGCTCCTCCAGTATTTATTGATTAAGCAATTGTTCAATCTCCTTATCGGTATAACCGATTTTTTTCCATTCGATACGAGCGATATCACAGACCTCAGGCGTAAATTCACGTTGCCATCTCATGTTCGAAGGATATAGAGCTGAATCCTCAACACCGTCAAATGGGCACAGGTTGTCTTTGAGCATTTCCTCCTGTGCTGTGGGATTATTAAGGTCAGGTATGGGAAGGAATCTACCGTTTTGATGTGCGCTGCGCCAAGCAATAATTCCTACGTTTGACATCGTTATACCGCGATAAGCGTCAAGGTACGGATGAACACCAGAACGGATTGCGTTTGCGAAAGTATATTCAACAAAGAAATCTCCACCACCGTGGCCGGTTTCCTCTGCTTCTTTTGCATGGGAGGGCCAGTTCGGCAGATAAGTTTTATCCTCGCACTGTCCTTCTCCAACCTGCCATGGCTCATGCCAGACACGAACTGTTTCGGGGCCAAAATATCCATGACCATGTGTACTTTCCATTGCACCATGAGTTCCATGGAAGCTGTATGCACAGCTGTGGCCTGCCACACCTGCATAAATACGGAAGATAGCACCATTATCCATACGAATAAGTGCCACATATCCTGGTTTACTGTTTTTTTCAAAGGCGGGAATAAGTGTACAGCTAACCTCCACAGGAATAGTATTTGTAACGTACATCAAGGGAGCCAGAGCATGGGTAATATAGTAAGTTGGAGGTAGCTGATTCCGCCAATGCTTGACACCAGGAGAATACCGCAATGATTCGTTGATGCTCATAGGATGGTTGTATTCACCCTCGGCGTATCGGATTTTTCCGACCTCATCTTCATCATGAAGCTTTTTCATCTCCATTACGAATCGGGTATAGCAGTAGTTTTCTGCGAGCATATAGCATAAATCGGTCTCTTTAGCAAGGCGGTACAGTTCGACGCCTTCCTTAAGAGTTACATTACAGCTTGTTTCAGATAGGACATGTTTACCATTGAGCAGAGCTTTCTTTGCAAAGGGGGCATGTTTATTAAATGGGGAAGCAATGACGACAGCTTCAAAATCCTGCGTTATAAACTCATCGAAATCTTCGTAACCTTTGACGCCTATCTCATTACAGACCTCATCCAATCGATGCTTGAAGTTATCACAGATTGCAACAAGCTTCATTCCTGAATTCTTAGCTGTTTTCATGAAAGCTCTTCCGCGGAATGCCCCAAGTACTCCAATACGGATTTCACCTTCCCTGACGATTTTTTGCATAGTTTTAGTCTCCTTAGTTATTAAAATTCGCCTCTTAGAAGAGGCCCCCCATATTGAGAATATGGGGGGATATAGTATCTAAAGTAATATACATTTAGAAGTACGAAGAAATATTATCTTGTTCGGTCATAAATGGACTGGTAAACAGATGTGAAATCATCGAGACCGAGTTTTTTCATTGTGCTTACATAGTTATCCCATTCGTCAAATGACGTCGCACCAGTAACGAATTTTGCCTGCATTTCTCGGAAATAGGTCTTTATATCTGTCTGAACCCTATCAATGATTTCCTGCTCTTTGTCATTGAAATTAATGTGAGGAACAGATGGGGAGACGAAATATGGCAATACTTCATTGTATTGGTCAATATACCAGGATACATTACTACGTGGACGATTCAATCCTTCTACCGTTTGTATATGAGCAAGAGCTATCTGTCCACCTCCATATTTCTGGACAGACCAAGCGGAACCATCGGTAGGCATAAGTAATTCCTTCTCGCCTTTTGCATTAACGGTATAGGTCTTGCCTTCAGTACCCCAGTAACGTGCGTCTATAACTTCTGGGTCAGCATAAAGTGTATCAAGCCACTTCAAAGCCACTTCTGGCTGCTTGCAGTCTTTAGTGATACCAGTTATGTCATTACCGTCTTTCTCACGACGAACAATATACTGATCTCCATTTGGTCCTTTTAATGGAGTGCCAAGAGAGTAGACTTCAGAATTTATATTAGCAAGGCCTTTAGGAGTGAGGTTTCCATAAAGATTGGCAAAAGCGCTGTAACAAACAAAGATTCCTACACGTTCACTTGCAACTTTTTCTGAGAGTAAATCAAAGGTGTTGGTGAAGATTTCTTTGTCTAGAATATTTTCTTTGTACATGGTATTGAGCCATGATAACCAACTCTTCATACCATCTCTTGTATAGTCCGGAGTAACAACTCCGTTTTTATCTGCCTGGAAAGCATCCCAGTTCTCGTACATCATTAGGCCAAAGCTATCGCCGGTCATATCCAAGCCTTCAGCATTGTAAGAAGAGAGAACGATTTCATCATTAATACCGTTTTTATTAAAATCTACACCTACCATGGCGCGGGCAAGATCAAGAAACTCATCAGTAGTAGTAGGAATCTTACGACCAAGCTGATCAAGCCAATCTTTATTATAAATGTATACGATATGTCCGCCTTCAGCAGAAACTGTGGCATGTAAACCATAGATTGCCCCGGTGGACTCAGTCCATAGAGCTTTTGCAAAAGCGTTTTCATTCAAAAACTTAGTAGTATGAGGGGCGTGCTCTTCCAGCATACCGGAAAGGTCAATCAGAACGCCGTTTCTGCCTGCATCAGTAGCGCTTTTAGCCATACTGTCATTGAGTATATCAGGGAGATCTACACCAGCCGATATCTTTGTTGCAATTACTTCTGAATAATTCTCATAAGGAGCAGTTTCCCACTCTATATGGACATTTGTGCGTTGCTCCATATACTTCCAGAAATCTAGATCATTGCTAGGAGGTGGATAAGAGGAGTTTACACCAGGATGCGTAAAAACAGTTAGAGTGGTTTTTTCGGCAGACGTTCCACTGCTTGCGGCAGTTGAAGTGCCAGACTCATTTTTTGTTCCGGAGCAGCCAGCTATAGACATGACCATTGCGAAACACACGGCTAGACATAGTAATTTTTTCATACTTTTCTCCTTTTTTTTCTATTTTCTATTTATTTAAGAGATTTCTCTTAAATTACTAACCTTTAACACCACCAACGAGAAGACCTTTTACAAAGAATCTTTGCAGGAAGGGGTAGATCATAATGATTGGAAGGACAGCAACTACGATAACAGCATATTTCACCTGCATCATTGCCAATATTCCATCGCCTAGCGCACTGGCGTCCATGTTTGCCATTGCTTCCGGCGACGCCTGAATAACCACACGCCGCAGATAGATTTGAATCGGATGGAGTTCTTGTTTTCCAAGATATATCATAGCCTCAAAATAACTATTCCAATGGGCAACACCATTGTATAGGGCAAGCACAGCGAGAACCGGCTTTGAAAGCGGAACAACAATTTGAGCGAGAATTCGATATTCCGAAGCTCCCTCAAGGCGTGCGCATTCAAAAAGCTCTTCGGGCAGATTTTCGAAGAAAGAACGTGCAATAATGATATACCAGACCGCAGTCAGTGTGGGAAGTATAACTGCCCAACGCGAATTGTAAAGGCTTAAATAGCGGGTAACTACAATATATGTAGGTATTAGTCCGCCTCCGAAAAACATTGTGATGGTATAAAAAATCGTAAAGAATTTTCTGGGGCGGAATGTTCTTCTTGAAAGGGGATACGCTGCAAGAGATGTAACGATAACATTCAGTACTGTACCAACCACAGTATACCAGATTGTGTTATAATAATATCTCCACAGTTCAGGATTGTTTACAACAGTCTTAAACGCTTTTAGACTGAAACCTTTTGGAAGAAAAAAGACTTCTCCTCTGGTAACGCTAACCGGGTCGCTAATCGACATGCTGAAAACGTAGATCATGGGATACAGTGTTACAACTACTACAAATATTACAAAAGCATATGAAAATACACTAAAGCATTTATCTTCGAAAGTTTGTTTATATTTCATTATAGCGCCTCCTTACCAAAGTGATGTATCAGAAAACTTTTTAGTAATTTTATTTGTAAACAAAAGAAAGCTTAAGTTGATGATGGAGTTAAACAACCCAATGGCAGCTCCATAGCTGAACTTACCATCTACAATCCCGTTTCGGTATGCAAATGTAGAAATAACATCAGCCACCTCATAAGTACGTCCTGAATACATTAATATTATTTTTTCATAGCCAACTGACATAATATTCCCCATGCGAAGTATCAGCATAAAGATTATAGTTGGCAGAATGCAAGGTAGAGTTATTAGAATTATATTTTTAAACCTCGTACTGCCATCAACATAGGCGGCTTCATAAAGCTCTGGGTTAATACCTGCTATCGCAGCGATATATACTATGGAGTTAAAACCGACTTGCTGCCAGGCATCTGATCCGATGTAAATGAAACGAAACCAATTATTGCTTCCCATAAAATCAACCGACTCAAAACCAAGTAGATTTATTATCTGATTGACAATGCCACCGTTTACTGAAAGGAAATTTGTGAGCATGCCCACAACAACCGTTAATGATATAAAATAAGGAAGATAGCTAACGGTCTGGACAAATCCCTTTATACGACGGTTTTGTATTTCATTGAAGATCACTGCAATAATAATTCCAAGCGGGAAGACGAAAACCAAGCTGTAAAGACTGATTAGGAAAGTATTACGCACGACACGCCAGAAAAAGGGTGAGTTAAAAAAGTATTCAAACCACTTAAGCCCTACCCAATCAATATCGCCGCCGAAAAAGCTTCCGCCCAGCTTAAAGTCCTGGAACCCCATAGAGAGACCGAAAATCGGCCAGTATCGGAAAAGCACAAAGTATAAAGTTGGGATAATCAACATTACAAAAAACGGAGTATCAGCTTTAAATTCCTTAAGAGAATATCTTTCTGGCCTATTCATGCGCGATACCCACTTTTTTTTAATGCCCCGGATAAAACCATTACGTGCTGGTTTAACACCTGTTTCTAAATTCATAGATCATTTCTCCTATATCGTATTTGACTGCTTATTCAAAGTAACCGTTGGGCGGCTTCTTTGTGCAAATGATAGCACAAGAGAAATAAAGTTTACAATAATCACCTTTTCACAGCGTTCATTATATCAATAACTGGAATAATAATCCTGTAAATAAGGTTCTAAATTTTCATAAAAAAATGGGAAAGGGTGGAGTTTTGGGGTTTTCACTGGAATGTAATTTTATGTAAATTAATTAGTTCTTTTTATTTTTACCAGTACCTGTTAATATAGAAGGAGTTTGATAAATGATAACATAAAGTGAGTTATGATAAATCAGGGGGGCTTGTTCATGAAACATTGGATCAAGATAAAAAGTCGCTTTTCGAGTACCAGCGTTTACTGGAAGTTTATTATTTCAAATTTAGTAATGTTTCTTTGCTCATTTCTCGTTTTGACAGTTATATTTATACCAACAAATATAATTAGCGCTCGTGAGATAGATAAATCCTATTTTGAAAGCCAACTTCAATCTGCAAGCTCTTATATGGATATTATTTTCATTAGCTTTGCAAATTCACAGGAAGAAATTGAAAATTCTGAGTGGCTAAGGGAGCTCTATTTTGATAAAGTGATATATAATAAGGAACTATCC
>JAEZFR010000301.1 GCA_023417285.1 Bacillota bacterium | reverse complement strand
CAATACGGGCTTCCAACGTATGAAGAGGGTATCAACATCCAAGACATTGATGAGGGCTCACCGGCTGAAGATTATGACTTTTCTGTTGAAGACAAACTGCTCGCTGTAAACGGAGCAAAGGTAAATACCATTATTGATTACAATGAAGAGATGAAAAAATATTACCCAGGTGATAAGGCAACTTTCTTGCTTGTAAGAGATGGCAAGAAATTCAATATCAATGTCGAGTTTGGTGAGAAAGATTAGGGTGAATATATGAAAAAGCTTACTTGTTTGATTATTACTCTTTTAATTGTGCTAACGTCATTATTAAATACGTATGCAACTTCAGAATTAAATACGTATGCAACTTCAGAATCAAATACATATGCAACTTCAAAATCAAATACATATGCAACTTCTGATGATAAAACGGTGCTTGAGTTAACAGTGGGTAGTGCAACTGCAAAGATAGATGGAAAAGTGTCCAAAATCGAGAAACCTTTTAATTATAATGGTACTACGTTTATTCCTCTGGAGTGGTTTACCACAGCTATTGGAGCGGAGGTTATTAAGAATGGAAAGAGGGTACAAATAATCTATTGTGACTCAGATATCAATTTAACTACAGGTGCTAATACATACACTGCCAATGTTGAAGTAAAGAGACTAAAGGCTACTCCGGTTGTTAAGAATGGCTTCACCATGGTTCCCTTAGAGTTTTTAACTTCAAATTTTCCTGTTACGGTGACCATGGACAAAAAGGGAGCAATAAAGGTAGTACTTGAAGATGATGGAGCTTTGAAGGATTTGTCCTTTTTAACTGGTGGAATTACCACTGCAAAGGTAGGTAACAGCTTCTACGGCTATAGCATTACTGTTCCATCTGGTTCAAGAATTATTTCAAATTCTTTCAACTCCAGATACCTAAGCCTTTCAAATGAAGGAAAGCAGATATATATAGAAATCAGAATCTCATCAAGAAAAGATAAAACGCTCGATGAATTGTATAATGATATTTTGTATAGTTCCAGCAAGAGGGAATCAAAGATTGAAAAAAATGCAAAATACCCGTACTTTCAGTACACATCGCTGAGTGAGTACGATGAAGCGACTTTGACGAGGGTTTACCAAAAGGGAGATTGCTTCTATTCTCTTACCTTTTGCAGCTATGATCAAGCAGTTTCCCCTGAAAAGCTGGTATCGGACAAAGCATATTACAATATAGTTGCTTCATTTTCCCTTGACTACAAAAGCGGTGAAAAGAATGTAACTGATTTATCTAAAGTGAGTAATGGTAAGGCACAGTATCTGAACTACATTTCACTTAGTGATGAAAGCAAGTACCTGCCATGGGGCGGCGACGTTCCCGCGAATTGGGATATTTTAACTCTCACCTCAAGTCCAACTACTACATATATTGGTACCGATTCTAAACATTACTTGAAGGTTAAAATTAATTCTCTGCCTAAAGAGGGTTTGGACAAATACGTAGACAGTATAAAGCTGCACTATAAGAATGCCTTTTCACCAAAGTTGTATTCATTCACCAGCGATGAAGAGGTTACTCTTGGGGATATATATGCGAGAAATCTTAAGTTCTCAATTATTCAGGGTGGAGTTAGCTACAAAATGGAAGAGTTTTATTATCAAATTGGTGAATTTATATATGAGGTAACAATAAAGCTTCCGGAAAAAGAGTATGACAAGAGTATTGCTGAGTTCAAGTCTGTCGTTCAAAATATGAGATACTATGATATTGATAATAAAAAGTATACTACAGATTTAGAGGGTTATACCTCAAAGAACACCAGAATTCAGATTTCGGATAAGGAAGACTACACTGACTATATCAGCAAAAACTACAAGTGGTCCATCAAGCTTCCTGGATACTTTACAAAGGATCCAACGGACTTTGAAGGAAATCAAACCTTTGTAAATCCACAGAATGATACCTTTATAAATATAAGCGTTCTTGAAAATTCATCGCTCTCGAAGACCCTTACTGATGAAGAGCGTTTTTCCATTATTCAATTGCTCAAGTCAAAGTATGATATGAAAATAATTGAAAGTACCAAACAGAATATGAATGGTTATGATGTAAGGGCATACACTTACTCTATTCAAAACGCTGAATATGACATGTATTCAAATGTCACCTGTTATTGTCTCGAAAATGATAAAATCTCTTATTGCTTTCTCGCAATTCAGCCAGAGCTAACAACTACAGAGAGTTCAACAAAGCAGGTACAGGATATTTGGAATACTTTTAGGGTGAATTAACATGGGAAAAACACTTAAAATAGCATTTTTACGGACGTTACCCGTTCTTTGTGGATACTTAGTTATGGGTATCGCTTTTGGGATTTTGCTGCAAAGTGAAGGCTACAACTATGTTTGGGCATTTTTTATAAGTCTTTTTGTCTATGCAGGGTCCATGCAGTTTGTACTGGTATCCTTTTTAGGGGGAGGCATAAATATTTTATATGCCGCAGTACTTACCTTGTCCATAAATAGTCGACATATGTTTTATGGGTTTTCATTTATAGAAAAGTTCAGAACTATGGGCAAAAAAGCTGTATATATGATATTCTCACTTACTGATGAGACCTATTCCTTGCTCTGTTCAAACAAGACACCAGATGGAATAAATGAAAACAGGCTGTTGTTCCTCATAGCGCTCTTGGACCATTTCTATTGGATAACAGGTTCGGTAGTAGGGGCCTTAATAGGACAGCTTATCAGCTTTGACACCAAGGGAATTGATTTTGCCATGACGGCACTTTTTACTGTTATAATGGTTGAGCAATGGTATTCCTTTAAAACACATCTGCCTGCTATAGTTGGGGGAATAAGTTCAATCGCTTGTATTTTGATTTTTGGGGCAGGTAACTTTATTTTGCCATCACTTGTCATAACGGTGATAACACTAATGCTACTAAAAAGCAAGGTTGAGGTAAAATTAGTGGAGGGAGAAGGCTTATGAGTATTGGTATTAGCGAAGCAATAGCTATAATTGCTGTTGTAGCAGTGTGTACATTTGCCACCAGGCTTTTTCCGTTTGTTCTATTTAGTGGAGCAAAAGAGGTTCCCGCATGGGTAAAATATTTAGGAGTAGTATTACCTGCAGCAGTAATAACAACCCTTGTGGTTTATTGTGTTAGAAATATAGATTTATTATGCTATCCGTATGGAATACCGGAGCTAATAGCGATATTGGCCGTAGTCCTGCTACATATATGGAAGAGAAATAACCTTATTAGTATTGGATTGGGGACAGTATTTTATATGTTTTTGGTACAGATTGTTTTTAAATAATCCTTTACGATTTCTTTATAAAACCTTAAAATATATATGACAATTAATATATAGTGAGGAATAATTAATGAAGGAAAAGCTACAGCCGTTGGCATTTAGAATGTCACCTAGAAATATTGATGAATTTGTAGGTCAACAGCATATTATTGGCAAGGACAAACTGCTTTATAGGATGATTAAGGCAGATAGAATTACTTCAATTATTCTCTATGGGCCTCCTGGGACGGGTAAAACCTCACTTGCACGAATTATTGCAAACACTACCCAGTCAAAGTTTGAAAAGCTAAATGCTGTTACAGCAGGAGTTGCCGATATAAAGAGAATAGTTGCAGACACAAAAAATCCTATGCTAAACCCAAGTGGGAGAGCAGTTCTCTTCATCGATGAAATACACCGATTCTACAAGTCGCAGCAGGATGCATTACTTCCCTTT
>JAEZFR010000283.1 GCA_023417285.1 Bacillota bacterium | reverse complement strand
CACCAAAGGTCGGCCAATCATCCATAGTTTCTTTTTGGAAGCCATTCTCAAAATACTGCTTGAATAGACCATATTTATAGCGTATGCCATAGCCGTTAAGTGGTATATCATGTGTTGCAGCTGAATCCAGGAAACATGCAGCAAGCCTTCCGAGACCTCCATTACCAAGGGCATTATCCTCTATAGTTTCAAAAACACCAATATCAAGGCTGTTCTCAGTCATCAATTCATTGAATTCATCCATAAGGTTCAAATTCAAGAGATTGCTATAAACCAACTTACCAATAAGGAATTCTGCTGAAAAGTAGCATGCTCTCTTAGCTGTTTCCTGCCTCTTTTCAGTATTTCTCCAGCTATCTTCTAATTCAACCATGGCAGCTTTTGATACTGCATTGTATAGTTCCTTTTGAGTTGCATTGCTAAGTTCCTTGCCATATTCCTTCTTTAAAATATCCTTGGTATTTTGTTTGAATTTGCTCATGCTAAAACCATTCCCTCCGTTTATTGTAATATCGAATATATCAACAATCAGTTATTACAGATATTGCAAATTAATAAAACTAGAAACTGGCTAATTGAGGCTTTAATTTTTAGCGTGCCCTCTACCGTACATCTCCACTAACTTACTTATTTCTATGGCAAGCTCATTATTATACTGTCCCTTTTTCAGTCTCCATCTCCAATTGATTCCTACTGTAGATGGTGTATTAATTCTAGCGCTGCTATCAAGTGCAATAAAATCCTGCATTTGAAATATTGCCAATTTGGCAACACTATTATACCCTACCTTTATTGCAGACCATGCAACATCATGTTCACTCTTCGCATTCAAATAATTCATAATGTATTGTTTTTGACCGTAAGTTTGCTCATTAAAATAGCCGAACATAGTATTGTTGTCGTGCGTACCGCCATATACAACACAGTTTTCCTTATAGTTGAATGGCTTGTGATCATTGTCTGCACGAGTATCGAACCCAAACTGCATTACCTTCATATTTGGAAGTCCGGTAGCTTCTAGAAGGTCTATTACCTCCTGAGTAACCACTCCTAAATCTTCTGCAATTATACTGGTGCTGCCTATAACAGAATTAATGGCATTAATCAGCTTTATACCGGGTCCTGGCTCCCAGGTTCCCTCCATGGCATTATCTCTGCCTGCATCAACTGTGTAGAATCTAACAATTCCAATAAAATGATCAATTCTAATAACATCATAGAATTTTGTTGCAAATTCTACTCTCTTTTTCCACCATGAGAAATCGTCCTTTTCCATTTCAGTCCAATTGTATAGAGGATTTCCCCATAGCTGACCAGTTTCAGAAAAAATATCTGGCGGTACACCAGCTACCTTAACAGGTCTCTTATTCTCATCAAACAAAAACAGCTTTGTATTTACCCATGCATCAGCGCTATCCATGGAAACATAAATAGGCATGTCTCCAATAATTTTTACATTGCTTTTAGTAGCATATTCCTTAAGCTTGTTCCATTGTTCAAAAAATTTAAACTGTATAAAGGAGAAAAACTCAATTTCCTCCCCTAGCTCTAAAGAATAATGATTTAGAGCATCTGGTGTTCTCATTCTAATTCCTTCATCCCATTGTAGCCAGTCCTTGTTATCAAATCGGAACTTTAAAGCCATATAGAATGAATAGTCATATAGCCAATACTCATTTTCTTTTTTAAAGTTATTAAATGCTTCAAGATTTCTGTCAAACCTATTAAAAGCACTTCTTAAAACAATAAACCTTGAATCGAATAGCTTTTTATAATCTACATCTGTTTCATTGCAACCCCAATCAAATGCAGTAATTTCATCTTTATTCAATAACCCTTCTTCACACAGGATATCCAGATCAATATAATATGGATTGCCTGCAAAAGCAGAAAAAGACTGATATGGTGAATCACCAAAACTGGTAGGCCCTAACGGGAGCATTTGCCAGTATTGCTGGTTTGAGTTTCTAAGAAAATCAACAAATTCATATGCGTCCTTTCCAAATGTACCAATACCATAATTAGATGGAAGACTGCTTATAGGAAGCAATATTCCTGCACTTCTTTTTGTAAAACTATGTTTCAAACAACACCCCATCCCTTCATAAACATCAAAGAATAACCCCTTTGAAGCAATAATTCTTATCTCTTAGTAAATATTGACTATAATAGGATTTAACTATACGTTTTTTACAGAATTTATATAGCTAATACTGGAACTATACCCTTGTTTTATACTTTTTTCAAGGATATTCTTGCTGGAGACGGATAATTTGTCGAAGGCTCTATAACCATAAATGGAAGAGACTGCCCTGAACTAAATATCCCTCAACATGATATTATGTCAACCTCCCAGACTCTTACTCTACCATAAATATTAACTTTTTGGCAATAGTTTCTTCGGCATCTAACGCTGGTAATATCAGTAACGCAGCCTACTTGCCTTTATTGAGTTTACAACACAATCTATATAATGTGGAAGAGGCTCACTCTTTACACCTACTACCTCAACATTACACTTATTCATCGGGATAAGTATCTTTTTAGCAGGACTTTCTGCTATAGCCTTTGCCATAAGGGGTGTAAGCTCCCCCAGCATTGAATTTGCAGCAATTATTCCAATTGTACCTGTAATTATGTCTACTTTTGGAGCATTGTATATTATGGAGTTTTCACCCGAAGCTCCTTCGTTTGCACCTGCCTTTATCATTAAAGCAGCAGCTAATGCATTGGTGCCCAAAGCAATAATCTGAGCATCAGGTAGTTCCTGCCTCAGCTTTTCTACAAGTAGCTTCCCTATTCCGCCACCCTGTCCATCAATAACAGCAATTCTCATTATCTTATCCCCTGCTTTATATTTTTATTTTTCGTACCATATTATGGTTATATTCAAATATTTATAAATGTGTTATTCCTTTTTTAAATTATACTTATAGCAAATAAATTAAACAAGCCTCAACCGATGATAAATAGAGTGGTGATTTCCACTGGATTATACCATACAGTAAAGGCTTGAAGAAATTCTCATATTGTAAAGGTTTCATTATCTTATGCAACAAAGCAATAGATATGCCATGCTATAAAGCAATGGATATTCCATGCTATAAAGCAATAGATTTTGACTCCTTAGTATTCTTGTTTTGACCTTTAGTATACTCACTTAAAACTTTATCAAGTTTTAGTACATCTTTCATTTCATAGTATCCAGACTTCTTAAATATAAAGTTAACTGCCTCGATTGTACCTAGCGCAAATGCCTTCCTTGAAAATGATTCATGAGCTATTTCAATCTTATCATCTTGGCCTACAATCATAACTTCATGGCGCCCTACAACTCCACCCGCTCTAACAGAATTTATAGGTATGGAAATGTCTTCATTTTCCTTATCTGATACGCCAATTCCTTTTTTTATTTCTTTAGCTATTTTTATTGCAGTACCGGATGGGGAATCCTTCTTATTTTTGTGGTGTACTTCAGTAATCTGAAAGTCATAACTATTGAGTAATCTTGAAGCAAGATTTGTAAGAAGCATTAGTACATTTACACCCATTGTAATATTTGGTGCATACACAATTCCACTTTTATACTTTCTGGTTAGAACATATAGCTTATTTAAAGCCATCTTAGAAAACCCTGTGGTCCCTATGACCATATTGACTCTCATTTTTGATAAGGTTATTGCATTTCTAAGTGCTGATGAAGGTGTAGTAAAGTCTATAACTACATCAGGTCTCATTTTGAATACTTTTTGCTCTAGATTTTCAGTACTCGTAATTATAATATTTGTAGGTTTTCCACCTATGTACTCAGCTAGATCCTTCCCAGCCTTATCACTTTGAGGGCTACAAAATACCCCAACTAACTTAATGTTTTTTTGTTCAAGTAATACTTTTGCTATTTCCTGCCCCGTTCTACCCAACCCTGCTAAACATACTTTTACCATACTAATGTACCTCCTCATTCAGTTAATTTTTTTAACGCATAAAGAGTTCATTTTAATGATACATATTCATCACCTTCACCTTCTACGCTTACGAGATTAGCTGACGGGTTCGGACCGAAAGTTAGCCCTACTGAAAAGTATCAGATTCACCCCAAAAATGGTTCTCCCGCTTCTTAATAAAAAAAAAGAATTAAGCGATTATTTACATAAAAAAGAGTTGATAGCTAAAAAAATGTAAGCAGCCCACCTTTAGATGTCAATTTCTGCTGAATACGAAATTAATTTCGCATATTAGATTTATGTTACGCTTTAAACTTGTGTTCTTTATATTATACCATCCGTGACCGTTTTGTCAAATTTATTGCCCATGGGACACACTATTTTGTTGCCCTGGGACATCTTTTTATTGCACCTAAGACATCTTGTTTATTGCACCTAAGACATCTTTTAATTGCACCTAAGACATCTTGTTTATTGCACCTAAGACATCTTTTTATTGCCCTTGAAAACATTCCTTATGTCCATACGACATATTTTGTAAACTACTTTTTTCTCCTGACATATTCAATAATGCTTTTTGCCGCAATAGCTCCCTGTGCTACGGCTGTAGCAATCTGCTTGAATCCTCCAGTACAATCACCAGCAGCAAATATACCTTCTATATTTGTACTCTGATCATTATTTATCTTGATTGAATTATTCTCCACCATAATTCCTAGCTTCTTTGCAAAGTCCACGCTGGAAGCCGAGCCATATGCAATAAATAATCCATCTATCTGCTGTGTATTCCCATCTCTAAAATGAATATTTTGGAGGTACTCATCCCCTGATAATTCAATTATAGGCTTGGTGTTAATCTTGAATCGCCCCGCTTCATCCGACATATCACTATTAATATTGAGCTCATCACCATTAGTAAAAATAGTAATATCCTTTGTAAATGCTTCAAGCTCAGTTGCTTCATGTATAGCATAAGCACTGTTCCCTAGCACTCCAACCTTCAGATTTCTGTAGAAAAATCCATCGCACGTAGTACAATAGCTTATACCTTTGCCCTCAAATTCTGGGATACCTTGGATTTTTACTTTCTTGGACGGTTGGCCAGTAGCTAACAGTATTGCCTTTGCATAGTGCTCACCTGTTATCGAAGTAACCTTGAAGTAGTTTTCTTCATATAGCTGTGTAATAGAAGTTACCTCGTCTCTGATTAATTCTATTCCCAGCTTTTCTGCCTGACTTTCACCAATTTTGAGAAGGTCGGCTCCGCTTATTACCTCTTGCAGTCCATAGTAGTTTTCTATTTTTTCAGCTTTATCAAGTGTGCTTCCCTCTCTGCCAATTACAACAGTATCCAGATTTGCTCTCTTTGTATATAAAGCAGTTGATATGCCCGCGGGGCCTTTTCCAATAATAATTACATCGCGTATTTTCATAAATATCTACCTTTCACCTATATTATGTATAATTTTTAAACTTTAGGACTAATATTAGTTCTAAAGTCAGGCTTTATTTAGTTTTAAATTCAGGCTTTATTTAGTTTTAAATTCAGGTTTTATTTAGTTTTAATTTAAGGCTTTATTTAGTTTTAATTTCAGGTTATAGCTGTACAAACCATTCTGTGCCTTTAGTATTATTATATCAGTAACCATATAAGTATATATACCCTAATATATAGCTATTAACGAAAATAGGTGTAATTTGATGAGTATTCTTTTCTCATTGTTGTACTTGAATATTTAAACTTTCCATACTATAGTATTCTTCTAAGTCCATTAACGTCCTCAATCTTTAGCCCGCCTCTATATAAAACTACCAAACCATCCTTTTCAAAGTTCTTTAGCATGCGGGTCACCACCTCTCTCGCACTGCCAATGTACTTTGCAATCTGTTCATGTGTCAGGCTTACATTTGGCGACTTGCTCTTTGCATATTCGTCAATTAAAAAAGCAGCTAATCTCTTATCAATGCTTAAAAATAATATTTGCTCCATAGCAAACATTACATCAGAAAACTTACTAACCGTATTTTGAAGAGCGAAATTCTCAACATAAACATTACTCTGCTGCATTTGAGAGAATACGTAGGAGTTTATCAGAATTATTTCGGTATCTGCTTCAGCATCAATATACACATCAAAAGTAACATTCTTTATGAGACAAGACGCTGAAAGAATGCATATTTCTCCCTCATTCATCCTATATAGTGTTATCTCTTTGCCATCCTCAGATAACATATAAGTCCTCAGCTCGCCTGATTTTACTAATATTACTCCTATGCAGTCATTCTCTGGGCTATGCACGCTCTCGCCCTTCTTGAAATGCAAAACAGAGGTATTTTCTATTAGCTGTTTCCTCTCACTATCTGATAAATGCTGCCAAAATGTTAATCTTTCTAAAAAAACCAGTTCTTGCTCATGCAACATAAGCCACTCTCCTGTTTTATATACGTTCTAATACACTAATTAGTATATAATTATTAATATGCAAAAGAAATACTCAACCTATTAAAAATCAAAGTTGAGTAAGACAAGTTTACACTTACATTCTGTAACTTTATCACAATCTGTTTATATTATTCCCTGGCCATAGAAATCCCTTTTCTAAGGTTTTGCTCACTAATTTGTCCCTCGTGACCTGCAACAATATATCCTTCTTTATCAATAAATAATGTCGTAGGTATAGAGTAGATTTGATAAATGTATGCGGCCTCTTGACTATTATCATAGAATACAGGGAAAGTATATTTTTCATCCGCAATGAATTGTGCTGCCTTTTCCATAGTTTCTCTTTGCCCATCCGGTAAATCAATCATCAGAAAATTAACATTGTTCTTCATCTCATCATATACCTTCTGGAAATCTGGCAATTCAGCCTTACATGGTGGACACCAGCTTGCCCAGAAGTTTACAACAACAGGCTTTCCGAAATAGTCAGACAGCTTAACCTCCTTGCCTTGTGCATCAAGCATTGTAAAGTCAACAGCCTTAACCCTATTATCTTCCTCTGCTTGGGTGGAATCACTCTGTTTAGCAGAATCGCTTTGTTGCGTAGATCCGCCTTGTTGCGTAGAATCATTTTGTTGAGTGGATTCCTGTTGTGTGGGATTGCTTTGTAGTGATATTGACAGCGGCTGTTCCAAATCATTATTATATTTCTCTGAAAGATACGAATACGCTAAATAAGCTCCGCCTATCAGTGCAACTAGAATGACAGCTGACAATAATGCTTTAATTTTTTTATTCATAAGCTACCTCATATTAGAGCATACAAGTAACCTATCATAC
>JAEZFR010000163.1 GCA_023417285.1 Bacillota bacterium | reverse complement strand
TAGAAAATCAGCTTGACTTATTTGTTGCCAATAACACAATTATACAATATAAGTATTTAATTTCCAATAAGTTGCTTTACTCTCCCGTATATTCCTCATAAGGCTCTGCTATTGCTTTGCCATTACTCTCCTTCAATAAAAATGGAGCGTAAACTTCATTAGTCAATAAATCAACATATTTATTATTAATTAGCAATGCTTTAACTTTGTCTAATTTATAGTTGTTATTTTGAGAGTTTAAGAATGAAAGTACTGCATCTATTTGTTTTTGAGTAGCATACTTAACTGGCACATATTCTTCCCCATCAAAAAGTAAGCTTATTGAACCATCTACAGCATTTACAAAAAACAAATCCCTTCTAAACAATGAAGCCGAATACATATAGTATACATTTTGACCAACTATCCTTAAATTTAAGAATTTGATTTTGGAACTGGCATCTAAAGGCTTTAGCCAATTATTTAAGGTTCTACTTGCATCATTAATAGTCAAATATGGCTTGTTGTTATTTGCAATATTATTTAATTTATCTAGATTATGAAAAATGAATAAAGTATTATCTCTTCCTAAAGTGATTATATCTCCTTTGTAACTTGGACAATGGATGGTTACTACAATAAGACTATTATTATCAGCTTCATATCGCGATAAAATACTTTTTGCTTGTGTTAACTGTGAAATATACTTTTCAGGGTCTAAGTCAGTAGGGTATTTTAATAAACAGTCTACAACTTTGTCGTTACTAATCTCATCATATCTAATATCAATCTTTGCACTCAATCCCATATAAAGTTGTTCAATTTCGCTTTTTATGTCATTATCCATATCAGAATTAATATTTTCTTCTTCGGTAGAACTATTGGTCTGAGAATCTATATGGGGTTTACTTTTTTCATCTGCATTATTTTTTGCTGCCTCATCATTACTTGTTATTAATGTTGAAGCTTCTATTACCTTCGTAGGTGTAGCTTGCTCATTATCACTTTGTTGATTACAAGCGCAAAGTATTAACATAACAAGCACTATTACTATAGAAACTTTCTTCATATTGCCTCCACTTTATTAATATTTCTAAACAGCAGCAGATACTAAATCCTTGATTTAAATAAACAAAAATATAGCTTGCGTATGTTGGTTATTTCTTCATAAAGAAACACATTTATTATGATTAATAACACTATTATACAAGAACAGTATATAATTACCAACTTATAATAATGTTACAAAATCTCTATCGGAATTATATGTAAGCATTTCTTACAAAAAATTAAGGAAAAAAATCTCCTATCAAAATAGGAGATAAGTGTAGAAAGTAATAACTATGTACTTCTTTAACAGGAACATCGTCTTTTGTTTATTATGCTTATTTACTCACGTACCTTTATTGGAACATATATGTCAAGCTGATGGTATCCAAGTGCAGCCTTAATCTCGTCGGTTGGATTTACCATATGGCAGAGTGTCCGACGGCCAGGTCTCTCGTCAATTAAAAAATTGCTAGTTTCTATCCAATTTTTTATACCCTCATATACCCTGCCGTTTATATCGTCATCTCCATTCACAGACATAGCAGCTGCATAAAGCCCACCTGTAAACTCTATGATTTCATAAGGCTCTACATCTGCTTCATTTACCCAATCCTCAACAGCCCAAATCCATTCCGCACTCATATCCTCCTCAAACCAAAGAAAATCGGGTGCACCATATATTAGTTTTTTTACTAAATGATTGTGTTCTTCTTGCCATTGTTGAAAAGTACCCATAACGTTGTCTATGGTATCCAGTCCTGAAGAAAATGCCCTGAAAGGATTAATTTGAATAATTCTGACCTCAGGAGCTTTTTTCATCTTTTCAGCTACTTCAAATAGGCGATTCCTATTTGATGGGTTCCCGCTGTATGAGACATTAGTAAGCTGACCTTCAATCTCTTTCGCCTTTTGGTATAGCTTGTTTACATCAGAGTCGTTTCGAAAATCCGCCTGCTCTATCTGACGAATAAACTCCAAAACAATCTCCTTCAATTCATGCAACAGAGCAACTTCTCCATCAATATCATTTACTTTTTTGCCCAGCACCTCCAAAACGGCTTCTGAGCCAGATGTATTAAATATACTCTGAATATCCTTGATACTGATATTTAGCTTACGTAATATTAGGATTTGTTCCAATCTTTTAACAGCAATTTCATCATACAACCTGTATGCGTAATCGTTGCTTCTGGTACTGGTTATTAACCCCATATCCTCATAGTAACGTAATGTGCGGGCAGATATGTTATACTTTGACGACATATCTCTGATTTTTATTAGTTCGTCCATGGTAATCCTCCTTGTCGCTAATATGCATTAAGTATAAATGCTTCCCCAACGACAGAGTCAATAGATATAACCAAATTACACTGTCCAATTTCTTGCTCTGTTCAACTCGTCACCCTCTTTTATTTTAAATCCATAAACTAGTGCTATACATAATAAACTTTATAATTGCATGCAGACCTTAAAAGACAACTCTACAAGGCCTCTTTTTATTTCCTCACGACTATCCCACTTGCGAGAATCCCATTCAACTCCACTCAAGTCATCACCGCCAAATAAAATTTGACCTAAGACTACATTACGGAATTTTGATACTGCAAAAAACGCAGCAGCTTCCATTTCTACTGTAACGCACCCTTCTGATACTCGCAGCGATATCTTTTCTTCTGTTTCTCTGTAGAATGCATCAGTAGTCCATGTTTTTGCTTTTATGTACGGAATGTTTTCCTTTGTTAAAATTGTTTCGATGGTATTTATAGCATGTTCATTGCATTCTATTTCTCTTGAAGGTTCAACATAATGGTATGAAACACCCTCATCTCTAACAGCTGAATATGGGACAACTAAGTGCCCTACCTGAATGCCTTTTTGCAAAACTCCGGCACCACCACAAACAATAAACTTTGTAAATCCCATTGCAATAAGTTCCTCAAATTGCGCAGCAGAACCAGCCGTACCCAAGAATCCTTGTACAATTGCAATTGGTTTTTCGTTATATACAGTTTCATATATTGGCAAGTGAACGGTAGCAGTATAGAATGTAGCGATTTGCTTTAGCTTGTTAGATTGCAACATTTCATTAATTACATCGCCAAAAAATGTGATAATACAACATTCAGGAACATCAATCTTTTGTAATAAATTTGACGGCTCTATTTTCGCCTTTCTATTGAAATCAAATTCTAGTATTGGAAACTCTTTTTTAATAGACATTTATTTGTCCACTTCACTTTCCACCTCTGTATTTTATTTATTCAATAAATTCAATAAGTTTTTTGGATTATTTATTACATGGCAGCCTCGTGTTTTTAGTCGTTCTTCGGAATGATGCCCATGCGATATTAGAATTGCATTACAGTTCATTGCTTCTGCCACTTCAAAATCGTGTGTAATATCTCCTATTAATAATACTTCACCGGTTACCCTCCAAAGATTACTTTGGCATTATCAGGCCCTTGTATTTTGCTTCTCATTAATTTGATGCAACAAATCAATTATTTCTCCAAACCCAATAAATAGAAAACCTATAATAAAAACTGAGATAAATGTTAATAATGCTGATAGAAAATATAACTTAATCATTAAACCAAGACAAATAATTGTTCCAATAATTAAACCTACAATGCCTATTGACTTTATTATTTGAGCAATAGTGTTATTACTTACCGTTTTTACTTGAATTTCCTCTGCAACTTCTTCGGTCCCGTTTTCATCTACTACTTTTGTGGAAATTTTTCTACTTTCCAGTACATCTTTAGCAACCATGATAGCTTCAGAAGTATATTCTCTAAAATTTTCTTTTACTATTTGTAAAAGCGCTTCATCAGATAATTCTGAGTATCTCTTACGCAAGTTATCATTATCCATAACTAACTTTATGTGGTGTATTAAAAATAATACACCAATACACCCTTCCTTATATTTTGTATTGCAAAACTATGCACAAGATCTCTTGTGATTAATATCACTATTATACAGGATAAGTATTTTATTTCCAATATATAGCAAGTGTTTATTTGTTTTTACCACTTATTCAAATTAAAAAAACTCCTATTTATATTAGGAGACCATCAAATATATACACATAGCATTATATTTAATCTAAATAGAAAATAGAGTATTTTTAAGCTCATCAAACACTTTCGGGCTTGAAACAATTACGCTGTTCCCGTTTATGCATTCAGGAACCTGGCAGTTCTTTGATTCTTTTACATTGGTTGATTAATCCTAACAAAATTTAGTTGAATCAACCCGGTATATCTGCATCGGTTGGCCCGTCAATTATGTTACCATAGATTACTATTGAATGGCCCCAAAACAAATCCCCATCACTATGCCAAAATTCAAATGAGCCATCGTTAAAAACAGTTATTGATTCTAGCTCCATTCTCTCTTTGAATTGCTCCTCTGTTATTTCAACTTCATCTTCCTCAAGCCAACAATCATTTTTTAGCGGTAATAGGTCACTAGTTGCGTAATCAACTACTTTGTTATTCCAATTAGTTTGATCATTATATAATATATGTAAAGTCTTTATCACCGAATCAAGATCTTCCATTTTTTCTATAGACAAACTAACATCAATTTTTTTATTAACCCAAAGTATAGAATTTTTGAACCATTTTAATCGCCTGTCATAGTTAAATGTCCCAAGTAAATCGTCTTCATAAATAACTGGCTTTCTTATTTCCATCAGATAATTTTTAATCTCAATATCATCAATATTGGATTTTAGATGTTTTTCAATTAACGCCTGAGCATTATTAAAAATATTATCTTTTAATACACGTCCTCGAATTTTTATAATAGAGTCAGCTTTAATCTTTTTCTGATACTTTTTTAATTCTCTATCAGTTACTTTACGCCTAATTGTCAGGTGTTTTTCCATTTCCCCATTACCAATTCGCCAAACATCGAAATTAAATGTCATTGACCATAAAGTTTGTTTTCCAACTTTTGATGCTCCAACGCCACTTATATTTACAAGCCCTGTTATTTCAACGACAGGAGAAGCAGAGAGTTCATCAAGCAGCTTTTGTTCACGGTTTATCAAATCATCAAGAATATTATCCATTTGTTCTTTATCTCTCTTTCCAATTTAACTTTAGCCAAATAATCTTATACAAGATAGAATGTTTTTAAGTTCATCAAACACTTTTATGCTTGAAATATTTAAGCTGTTCCCGTTTATGCATTAATTTTATAAAAATTTAAATGAATTATCTATTTGAAAGTATCATCTAAATCACTCATCTGAGTCTTTCACTGTTTGACCTTCTATTTTGTGTGTTAGATTCGTCAGTTTCAAATACCGTCGAAAAGTTATCCGCACTTTTAGATAACAACTTCTCAATTTCAAGCTGATTTTTACATCTAACTTCTTCAGTTCTTACCAATGTATCAGCCTTTATCTGCTCCTTCTTAAGCTTATACTTCAACACTTCTTGACACAGCGTGTACGAAAAAACCCCTATTGTTATTATTGCCACACATAGAAAAAAAGCATAATTTTGATCCATATTTATTACCTCTCATATTAATTAATTTTAATAAAACTAGCACCATCCCATTTAAAACTATCTTCAAATGTTCCCTTTGAATTATCATAATACTCAATAGAAAATGTTGTGTTATCAACTTTTTTAAGCATAGTTGAGTACTGCCCTGTTCTATTGCTTATGAAAACATAAGGATAGTATTTTATTATCAGTTCTTGAATAGTGTTATCTTTACGAATTGTATAAAGCTTATAGTCGTACCCATTGCTAGACGAATACTGTCCAAGTGTAAAATCAACGTCGCCATCATTATTGTAATCGTTAAATTGAATTTGAAAGGGTGATGTAAATATCATGTTTTCATTTGGATGAATACCCGTCAACGTGGTTGTAGAAAGTAGCTTCCCGTTTGTGTCAAGAACATCAATAGAAAACATACCTTCCCAAATAGTACCCATAATAGGGCCTGGATTCCAATCCTCATAATAATCACCTTCTACTAACTTTAATCTGATAACCCTATCTTTGTAGATATTATCAGATAATGTCATAGAATCTGATTTAATATGTATCTTGTTATTGCCACCTTCAATGCTGCTATTGCTTTGATTCACATTCTTAGTAGGGCTAATATCAGTTGTGCCTTTATTATCTTTTGATAAATAGCAGCTCGTCAAACTAAATGAAATATAGATTAATACCACTAATGCTAAAACCTTTTTCATGCAAATTCTCCATTTCAAAAATACTTATTATTTGTCTTTTCTATAATTTTTTTTGACACTTGCCATATACCTATAACCATGCAAAACATACTTATTGCCCATAGTAGTGCAGATAACCCAATACTTAAAGAAGTATGTTCTGATAACATAAGATTTGTATCAACAGTATTATCTAACACATCTAGTGAAAATTTAAACCCTAATGATAGAAATACCAATTGAAAAAGAAACCATATAAATGATTTATTTTTTGACTTAATAATCATCCCAATAATACAAATACATACAAGAATTACTACTACTACAAAGCCCGCAATTAACATTGGGATTGTTTCTGCTTCCATAGGAATACTTTTAAATTCCATACATTCCTCCTTAAAAATAAATCTATATTGAATTATATAAAAACAACCATTAACCTACCACAGGGTACCGTGGATTAATTCTATTAATAAGTTGTTCTATTCGGAAAGTGCAATCATCAATTCTGGATTTTTTATCCCACGAATTAGATAATGGAAATGATATAAAGTCTTTAGCACTACTTCCTAGTGTAGCCTACGTAAAGCTTGTTCAGTCGTAATTGGATATCTATTAGGTTCACTCAATGTATGAAAATATCCCCACCTGCCATCTTTGTCTTGTAAAGAAATAATTTCTTTTGACCATCTAGAATCTCTATACATTTTCTCCCCCATGTAAAAACTACCCTTTTATCTACTTGCTTGTTTTCTATTTCTTCTTTTATTAACAAAGATTTTAATAAATATTATTACAACAATCACTAGTATGGATATTAGTATTTTAACAAAATCTTGTAACCTGAAATATTGTACTTTCCCAGATAAAACATATTTAATAGCATTATCCTCAAATAAATTTAAGTACCACTCATTACTAACATAAATGTCTGGGCTGGTTTTCATTTCGGCATTACAGCTGCCATCTCCCGTTAATCCCATCGTCATAGGAAATCCAAAAATGTACCCGCTATTTGGTAGGGCACAGCATGGAATTGACCCAACAATCCCATCTCCGCCTGTCGTTTCTCCAACAAGTGTTGCAAATCCTGTATC